>JAXDHC010000085.1:0-6818 GCA_034664705.1 Solirubrobacteraceae bacterium | reverse complement strand
GCCGACGAGTAGGGCGACGTGGAGACCTTCACGCTGCGCGAGATCCACGAGCAGCCGCGCGCGGTCGCGCAGACCGTCGCGCGCAACCTCGAGCTCGGCCCCCTCGACCTCGGCGTCCTCGGCAGCGCCGACCTGGCGGGCGTGCGGCGCATCGTCGTCCTCGGGTGCGGAAGCGCCTACCACGCCGGCCTCGTCGGGCGCTACGCGATCGAGGAGTGGGCGGGCGTCCCGTGCGACGTCGACATCGCGAGCGAGTGGCGGCACCGCGCGCCGATCGTCGCGGACGGCACGCTCGTGATCGGCATCTCGCAGTCCGGCGAGACCGCGGACACCCTCGCGGGGATGCGGCTGGCGCGCGAGCGCGGCGCCATGACGCTGGCGATCACGAACTCGCCGGGGTCGCAGATCACGCGCGAGGTCGACGCGGTGCTGTACACGCACGCCGGCGTCGAGCGGGGCGTCGCAGCGACGAAGACCTTCACGGCGCAGGTCTCGCTCATGTACGTGCTCGCCATGCGGCTCGCGGAGTGCCTCGGACGGCTCGACGGCGAGGCGGTCCGGGCGCTCACGGACGAGGTCCGCGCGCTGCCGGACAAGATCCTGACCTGCCTGGAGCGCCAGGACGCGGTGGACCGGGTCGCCGCGCGCCATCACGACAAGCCGTTCTTCCTCTATCTCGGGCGCCACGCCGGGCTGCCGGTGTGCCTCGAGGGCGCGCTGAAGCTCAAGGAGATCAGCTACATCCCGACGGAGGCCTACGCGGCCGGCGAGATGAAGCACGGGCCGATCGCGCTCCTCGGCGAGGAGACGCCGGTGGTCTGCGTCGCCACGCGCTCGCCGGTGTCGGGCAAGCTCGCCGCCAACCTCGAGGAGGTCCGCGCCCGCGGCGCCGAGGTCATCGCGGTCGTGACCGAGGGCGACGAAGCCATGCGTGCCGTCGCGGACTTCGTGCTCGAGGTCCCGGCCACGTCGCACCTGCTGGCGCCGGCGGTCGCCGTGATCCCGCTCCAGCTCCTGGCGTACCGGATCGCGCGCCTGCGCGGCCTCGACGTCGACCAGCCCCGCAACCTCGCCAAGACGGTGACCGTCGAATGACCGAGCACGCCGACCACATGCTCCCCCAGCCGCAGGCCGCGCCCGAGGCCGCGCCGCCGCCCGGGGACCCGCCGCGCAACGGGCGAGGCCGCTTCCGCTCCCGCCGCGCCGGCCAGGAACAGGACCCCGGCGGCGCGGCCGCCGCCGAAGGCTCGCGCGACGAGCTGCTCTCGGAGGTCCTGCTGCTCCGGGAGGAGAACGCGCGGCTGAAGGCATCCCAGCACGAGTCCCCGAGCCTCGGCCGGCTGCTCATGCGGGCGCGCGCGCTCCCGGCGATGTCGGTCGAGGACGACGACCTCGCCGACGAGGCGGTGCAGATGTTCCTCGAGGGCCAGGTCCTGCGGGAGTCCCTGCTGGCCGTGTGCCTGGAGATCGAGCGCTCGATGGCCGCCGTGAAGACGCGGCTCGTCGAGCTCGGCGCCAACGCGGCGGACGGGCCCGGGCTCGTCACGCCGCTGGGGCCGACCGCCCCGGTCCGGGTGGACGAGACGCGCGAGAAGGCGGTGTGAATGGGCCCGGTCAGGCATGACCTGCTCGCGGCCCGTCGGCCGCACGTGACCGGCCGCGGGCCGGCGGCGCGGCGGGGGAGGACCCGCGTCCTCCTGACGACCGAGGGCACGTATCCCTACGCGCTCGGCGGCGTCACGTCGTGGTGCGACGTGCTCATCCGCGGCCTGCCCGACTTCGACTGGCAGGTGCTGGCCGTCATCGCGCCGCACGGCCGGCCGCCCATGATGGAGCTCCCGCCGCACGCCCGCGAGATCCGCCCGATCGAGCTGTGGTCGGAGGAGGTGCCGCACGGCCTGCCGCTGCCGCGCCACGAGCGGCGCGTCGGCACGGAGCTTCCGGGACGCCTCGTCCGCGGGCTCATCGCGTGGGACGCGGACACCGCCGATCTGATCGACGCGCTCACGTGGTGCCGCCGCTTCCCCGCGGGCGTCCGCCGGTCCTTCCGCTCGCGGGCGTCGTGGGCCGCCTTCATGGCGGCGCTGCGCGAGGTCCTCGGCGAGTCCGTCCAGGATGCCGGAACGCCGCCGCGCGTCGACCTCGTCGAGGCCGCGCTGCTCTACCAGTCCATGTACTGGGTCGCGCGCGCCGCGGCGGCGCCCACGCCGGCCACCGACGTCCTGCACGTGACGGCCGCCGGGTGGGCCGCGATCCCGGCGCTCGTCCACAAGGCCCTGCACGGCACCCCGATGGTCCTCACCGAGCACGGCGTGTACGTGCGCGAGGCCTACCTGGCCGCGGCGCGCAGCGCGGCGTCGCCGGGGAGCCGGTTCATCGCGACGCGGCTCGCGCGCGGCCTGGCCCGCGCGACGTACGCGCAGGCCGACGTCGTCGCGCCCGTGACCGACTCGAACGCCGTGTGGGAGGAGGGCCTGGGGCGCGACGTGGACACGATCCACGTCATCCGCAACGGCCTGGCGCCGCCGGCGCACCCGGTGCCGCCGCCGCGCACCGGCACGGTCGTGGCGGTCGGGCGCATCGATCCGCTGAAGGACATCCACACGATGCTGCTGGCGGCCGCGGAGACCGTGCGCCACGTGCCGGACGCGACGTTCCTGCACTACGGGCCCGTCGCCGAGGAGCAGGAGGCCTACGCCCGCTCCTGCCGCGTGCTGCACGCGCAGCTCGGCCTCGGCGAGCGCTTCCGCTTCATGGGCCAGACGGACGCGCCGGACGCCGTCCTGCGCGCCGCGGACGTCGTCCTCCTGAGCAGCATCTCCGAGGGGATGCCGATGTCCGTGCTCGAGGCGATGGCCCAGGGCCGGCCGGTCGTGTGCACCGGGGTCGGCGGCGTGCCCGACGTCGTCAAGGGCTGCGGGGTCATCGCGCCGCCGGGAGACACCCACGGTCTCGCCATGGGCGTCGTCACGCTCCTGCACCGGCCGGATCTCGCGTGGAGCCTCGGGCGCCGCGGGCACCGCCGCTGCGCCCGGATCTTCGACCAGGCCGCGTGCGTCTCGGGCTACGCCGAGCTGCTCCGCGCGGCGGCTGTCGGCGTTGGTCCCGTCGCCGGTGTGCCGGACACGGCGCGGATGGCGGCATGACCGGATCGGGCGCCCGCCACGCGGAGCGCTTCGTCGAGGCGCGGCTCGGCCGCGAGCCGCAGGACATGCTCGAGGCCGCGGTCGTCCTTGAGGCGTGGGCGGGCGTCCCGGCCGGCGAGGCGCTGCGCAGCGGCAGGGCGATCATGGCCTCCTCGGCGCCCGAGGCACGCGCGAGCGCCGGGCGCCTGCCGGGCACCGAGAACGCGCGCGGGACCGCGGTGGAGGCGCTCTCCTTCGTCATCGCCGTCGTGGCGATCGCCGCCTGGGCCGCTCCGCTGAGCAGCCGCGTCGGCCGGGAGGTGCTCGAGGAAGCGCTGATCGTCGCCCTCCCGACGACCCTCGCGCTCCAGTGGGGGCTGGCGAGCCGCTACCTGAGCCGCCCCGAGGGGCTGGCCCGCCTGGGCCGCCGGCCGCTGCTGCTCCTCTTCGCGGCGGCCGCGCTCGTGGTGATCCCCGCGCTGGCCGTCGGACGCGCCGGCGCCCTCGCGGGCCTCCTGACGCTGACGTGGACCGGCGGCACGATCGTCATCCGGCGCCGCTGGTCGCTGCTCTACGCGGGGATGGTGGTGCTCGCCACCGTCGCCATGGTCGCCGGCCTGCCGGGCACGAACGTCCTGGGCTTCACCGCCGCCGTGACGACCGTCGCCGTCGCCGCGGCGGTGCGCGCGCGCGTGGTCCCGACCGGGCATGCGCCGGGGCGATGGGGCCGCGCCGTCGTGGCGGCCGCCATCGGCGCGGGGCTCGGCCTCGTGCTCGTGACCGACCGCAGCGTCGACTGGAGCGTGGGCTCGATCCCCGCGATCGGCCTGCTGCCGTCGAGCATCGCGAGCTTCTGGGCCGGGTCGCGGCTCTGGCGCTTCCAGCGGGTCATCCCGCAGACGCTGTCCGGCGTGGCCGTGGTCGACGGCGACGTCCGCGGGCTCGGGGCGGCGCCGCTGCGGGTGCTGCTCGACGCTGTGGCGCGGCTCGCCGCGCTGACCGTCGTGCTGTCCCTCGTGCTCATCGCCGTGGCCGAGGCGCTCGGCGTCGAGACCAGCGGGATCACCGTGCTCGCCGGCTTCGGCCTCGTCGCGCTCGCCACGCTGCTCGTCGGGCTGCTCGAGGCGATCGGACGCGGCACGTGGGCGCTCCTCGCCCTCGGCGGCGGGGTCGCCGCCGAGGTGGCCGCGCTCTCGCTCACCCCGCTGTCATCGGTGACCGGCGGCGGCCTCATGGTCGGCGCGTCCATCGCCGTCGTCGTCGCCCTGCCCATGGTCGTCTCCGGACTCAGCCGCCCGGCGGCGACGCTCGCCACCGCCCTCGGCATACGGTGACCGCGAGCCGCCCAGGCCGGAGGAGCAGATCCATGAGAGAGCCACTCTGGTTGGCGGGACTTCTGGCGATCGGCCTGATCGCCGCCCTCGTCGTCGTGCCCGCCCTGCGCAGCGACGACCGGCCGCTGTGTCGCAGCGCCCTCATCCCGGCGTATCTCGTGCCCCAGGGCGTGGCGAAGATCGCCGAGCGCCCCGTCCACAGCCGCGTCGTCATCCTCAACCCGTCGAGCGGCCCGCACTCCGAGCGCCAGCCCGCGTACGAGCAGGCCGTGCGCGCGCTCCAGCGGTCCGGCACCCGCGTGCTCGGGTACGTCCACACCGGCTACGGCACCCGCGACATGGCGGCCGTGGAGGCCGACATCTCGCGGTACGAGTCCGGCTACGGCGTGGACGGCGTCTTCCTCGACGAGGCGTCGCACGCGCAGGAGCAGCTCCCGTACTACCGCGCGCTCACCGGCTACGTCCGCGCGGCCGGGGACCGGCTCGTCGTGCTCAACCCGGGCACGATCCCCGCGCCGGGCTACTTCGACATCGCCGACATCGTCGTCACCTTCGAGGGCCCGTACTCCGCCTACGCGGCCGCGCTGCGCGCCATGCCGGACTGGGTGCGCAGGCTCGCGCCCGGGCGCTCCGCGCACCTGATCTACGGCGCCAGCCAGGCGCAGGCGCTCGAGGCGGTGCAGCAGGACTCGGCGGGCTACGTCTACGCCACGACCGGCGAGCTCCCCGACCCGTGGAGCGCGCTGCCGCCGTACCTGGACGACTTCGAGGCCCGGATCGAGGCGTGCCACGCGCAGGACGGCGGCGCCGGCATGCTCGCGCGCGCCAGGACGGCGTGGCGCCCACGTTCGGAGGGATCGGCATGAGAACGCGAGCGGTCGCCGCGCGTTCCTTCTGCATGAAGCGACGTCTCCGAAGCGCAGTGACCGGGCTCGCGGCGCTCGCCGCGTCGGCCGCGGCGTCGATGGCGCTCGCCGCCGTCCCGGCGTCCGCGCAGACGCCGGTGCCGGCGCCGCCGCCGAACGTGGCGCCGGTCGCGTCGTTCACGAGCACGCCGGCGCACCCGCTCGTCGGCGAGGCGGTGACGTTCACCTCGACGTCCACCGACAGCGACGGCACGATCGCCCACGAGGCGTGGGACCTCGACGGAGACGGCGTCAACGACGCGACCGGGCACACGGCCGTGTGGACCTACACCACGGCTGGGAACCACTCGGTGCGCCTGCGCGCGCGCGACAACGCCGGCACCACCACGGCCGTCAAGGCCGTCGTGGTGGTGACCGCCCCGAACCGGCCGCCCGCGGCCGCGTTCGACTACACGCCGGCGGCGCCCGTCGCCGGACAGGCGATCACGTTCACGTCGCTCTCGAGCGATCCCGACGGCCTCGTCAGCGCGCTGGCCTGGGACCTCGACGGCGACGGGCGATTCTCCGAGGCGACGGGGGCGCGGGCCGTCTGGACGTTCCCGGCGGCCGGTCGGTACGTCGTCGCCATCCGGGCGACGGACAACGCGGGCGCGTCGTCCGTCTCCTCCCAGACTCTCACAGTCCGCGGTGCCGGCTCTGCGCATGATGCGCCTCCGGCTCCACAGCCGGGCAACTCGGCGCCGGAAACGAGCCCCCCGGGTCCGACGCCGAGCCCCGGCACCGCCGCATCGAAGCCCGGAACGCTCACCGGCGCGACGCGCACGCCGTTCATCAGCCCGTTCCCCGTCGTCCGCATCCGGGGGCACGCGTCGGGCTCCGGGATCTTCATCGACCTGCTGAGCGTGCGCGCGCCCCGCGGCTCGACGGTGACGGTCCGGTGCAGCAGGCCCGGGTGCCCGCGCCGGCGGATGACCGCCCACGCCGTGTCGGCGGCCCGGCCGCTGCGCCTGCGCACGCTCGAGCGCCGCTACGCGGCCGGCGCCGTGCTCGAGGTCTACATCTCGCGCCGGGGCCATGTCGGCAAGTACGTGCGCTTCACGATGCGCCGCGGCCGCGCTCCGGAGCGAAGCGACCGCTGCCTCGATGCCCGTGGCACGCAGCCGATCCCGTGCCCGGCGCAGTGAGGAAGGCCGCCGAGCTGTGCGTCGTCGCGCTCGTCCTCGTCTTCGGCTGGTCCGCGGGCTCGGTGCTCGACACCGGGCCCACGGCGCGCCCGGAGCGCTCGACGGCAGGCAGTGCGCCACGCGACGCCAACGCGTCGCTGTCCGCCTCCTCGACCGCCGGCCGCCATCGCGTCGCGCGGGACGCGCCGCGTGCGCGGCAACGCGCCGCGCGCCCGGCGCCGCGCCCGCGTCCGCCGGCCCACCGTGCAGCGGCCCGGGCCTCGCGGCCGCGTGCGCGCGTCGAGCGCGCCACGAGCCGGCGGGCGGCGC
>JAXDHC010000084.1:0-4027 GCA_034664705.1 Solirubrobacteraceae bacterium | reverse complement strand
ACCTCTCGACGCGTCTCACCGTGCTGCGCAAGCGCGCCCACCACGACGGCATCCGGGTCGACGACGACGCCCTGACGCTCATCGCCGAGCGCGTGCCGAGCAACATCCGCACGCTCGAGGGCGCGCTCATCCGCGTCGTCGCCTTCGCCTCGCTCACCGGGCAACCCGTCGATCGCGCCCTGGCCGCCCAAGTCCTCAACGACCTGTACCCGCCCGGGGCTCCGGCGCCGGGCACCAGCGCCCCGCCGACCATCGACCTCATCCAGGAGCTCACCGCCGAGGCGTTCGGCCTCACGCGCGAGGAGCTGCTCTCTCACAATCGCCGCCCGACGCTCGCATGGCCGCGGCAGATCGCCATGTACCTCGCCCGCGAGCACACGGCCGAGACGCTGCCGGCCATCGCCGCGCGCTTCGGCGGGCGCAACCACACCACGGTCATGCACGCCTGCAAGCGGACGGCCGCACGCATCGGGAGCGATCCCGAGGCCTTCGACGCCGTTCGGCGCTTGACCGAGCGCCTTCATGCCCGCGGAGCCGACCGACGTGACTGACAGACTCCGAGGGCTCCGTGCACAGCGGATGTGCGTCGCATCCCCGCAAACACCGGCCGCTTCGGCCGTTGCACACACATCCACAGCCCCTATGACTTCGATCCTGTTCTTGAGGTGTCCATCGTGAAGTTGTCGACGTCGACGCAGGAGCTGCTCGCGCAACTGCAGACCGTGTCCCGCGTCGCGTCAACGCGCAGCGCGGTGCAGGCCCTGTCGGGCGTGCAGATCTCCACCCGGGGCGAGGGGGAGGGCGACGGCGTCGAGCTCCGCGCGACCGACATGGAGGTCGGCCTCCGCGTCCCCCTCGATGCCCGGGTCGAGCGTCCCGGCACCGTCGTCCTGCCCGCCCGTCTGCTGCTGGACGTCGTCCGCACGCTGCCGGCCGGCGACGTCACGCTGGAGCTGCGCCCGACCGAGCAGGACGTCGAGGTCGTCGGCGGCACGGCGCGCTTTCACATCCGTACCCTGCGCACCGAGGACTTCCCACCGCTGCCCGAGCCGGGCGGCGACCAGGTCGTCTCGATGCCGGCCCCGGCGTTCGTCGAGACGATCAGCCGCGTGTCGCGCTCGGCGTCGCGTGACGAGACCCGCCCGATCCTCACGGGCATCCTCGTATCCGCGTCGGGCGACGAGCTGCGGATGGTCGCGACGGACTCCTACCGCCTGAGCGTGAAGGAGACGCGCCTCGACGCGCCGCTCGAGACCGGGTTCGAGGCGAACGTGCCGGCGCGGGCGCTCGAGGAGCTCGGCAGGCTGGTGCGCGACGAGGTCGAGGAGATCCGCATCGGCGTGCGCACCAACCAGGTCGTGTTCGAGGTCGGCGGGATCGCGCTGTCGAGCCGGCTGATCGACGGTCAGTTCCCGAACTACCGCCAGCTCCTGCCGGAGTCCTACGAGCACGAGCTCACCGTGTCCCGCGAGGAGCTGCTGGAGGTCGTGCGCCGGATCAGCCTCATGGCGCAGAAGAACGCGCCGCTGCGGCTGTCGTTCAACGAGGGCGAGGTCCGCGTCTCGGCGCAGACGCCCGACGTCGGCGAGGCCAGCGAGCCGCTGCCCATCCCGTTCGCCGGCGAACCGTTCGAGATCGGCTTCAACCCGGACTTCCTGACCGTCGGCCTTGAGAGCGCCGGCGCCGACCAGGTCGTCCTCAAGCTGATCAGCCCGCTGCGGCCGGGGCTGCTCGAGTCCGCCGACGGCAGCGGCTTCCTCTACCTGATCATGCCGATCCGCCTCAACGTGTGAGCGCGGCCGCGGAGGGCCGATGCTCGTCACTCGCCTGCGCGTTCGCGACTTTCGCTCCTACGGGAGCGCCGACGTCGCCATCGGCGAACGGCTGACCGTCGTGCACGGCCCCAACGGGGCCGGCAAGACGAACCTGCTCGAGGCCCTGTACTTCGGCTGCACCGGTCGCTCGTGCCGCACGACGACCGAGCGCGAGGTCGTCCGCTTCGACGCGCCGGCGGCGCGCGTGGAGGTCGCCGGGCGCGATCGCGACGGCGAGCACGAGCTGAGCGTCGGCTTCGCGCCGGGGGAGGCCAAGCGCCTGCGCGTCGACGGCGCCCCGGTCGAGCGGATGCTCGACGCGCCGGCCCGCCCGCTCGTCAGCGTGTTCCTGCCCGATCGCCTCGAGCTCGTGAAGGGCCCGCCGGCCCTGCGCCGCGGGCACCTGGACCAGTTCGTCGCCGCCCTGTGGCCGACGCGCGCGGGGACGCGCCGCGCCTACTCGCAGGCGCTCGCCCAGCGCAACGCGCTGCTGGGGCGCCTGCGGTCCGGGCACGGATCGCGGTCGTCGCTCGGCGCGTGGGACCTCGAACTCGCCCGTCACGCGATCGCGCTGCGCGACGATCGCGCCCGCGCCGTCGCGGAGCTGGCCGAGCGCTTCACGGCGATCGCGGGCGAGCTCGGGCTGGCCGGCGACGTGTCGCTGCGCTACCGGCCGCGTTCCCGGGCGGCGACGCCCGAGGACCTCGCCGCCGAGCTGGCGGACCGGCTGGACAGCGACCTCGAGCGCGGGTTCACCGGGCACGGTCCCCATCGCGACGAGCTCCTGCTCGTGCGCGACGGCCGCGAGCTCCGCGTCTACGGCTCGCAGGGCGAGCAGCGGCTCGCGCTGCTGACGCTCCTGCTCGCCGAGCGGGCCACCCTGGAGGACGAGCGCGGAGCGCCGCCGCTCCTGCTCCTCGACGACGTGATGAGCGAGCTGGACGGCGCCCGCCGCGCGCGCCTGGTCGAGCGCGTCGCCGGCAGCGGCCAGACCGTCATCACGACGACCGACCTCGCGCACGTGCCGGGGGCCGCCGCGGCGGGCGTCGTGCGGCTGGCCGTCGACGACGGCGCCGTCACGGTCGAGTGCACGCCGGCGCTGGCGGCATGAGGCGCCGCGACCCGCGACCGCTCGGACACGCCATCGCGGCGCTGACGGACCGCCTGGCCCCGCAGACGCTCCTGGCGGAGGTGCAGCGCGTCTGGCCGGCGGCGGTCGGGGAGGTCGTCGCGGCCCAGGCGGAGCCGACCGGGGAACGCGACGGGGTGCTCGTCGTGACGTGCTCCTCGGCGGTCTGGGCGCAGGAGCTCGACCTCATGGCGACGGATCTCATCGCGCGCCTGAACGCCCAGCTCGGCGGTGGCGCGGTCCGGTCGCTGCGCTGTCAGTCGACCCCTGCGCGCGGGTGGTCGGGATGACCCGGAGGAGCGCCTCGTTTTTCGCAGTTTTGCAGGACTTTTGGTGCACGTGGCGGACCGGGGGAGAACGACCTGTCTGCTATGGTTATGTGCAGAAATCGCTCGAGCCCCGGCCGGGTGTCGGCTAGCCCGGAACCGGGGTTTTTCACGTCGTTCGGAGGCACATGGCGCAGGACAGGGAAAGCAGGACCTACGACGCTCAGGACATCACGGTCCTCGAGGGTCTCGAGGCGGTCCGCAAGCGTCCGGGCATGTACATCGGATCGACGGGCCTGCGCGGGCTGCATCACCTCGTGTACGAGGTCGTCGACAACTCGGTCGACGAAGCGCTCGCCGGCCACGCGACCGCGGTGGACGTCACGATCCATCCGGACAGCTCGGTCACCGTGGTCGACAACGGCCGCGGCATCCCCGTCTCCGTCATGGAGAAGGAGGGTCGTCCCGCCCTCGAGGTCGTCCTCACGGTCCTGCACGCCGGCGGCAAGTTCGGCGACGGCGGCGGCTACAAGGTCTCCGGCGGCCTGCACGGCGTCGGCATCTCGGTCGTCAACGCGCTGAGCGAGACGCTCATGGTCGAGGTCCGCCGCGACGGCTACACCTGGGTCCAGGAGTACGACCGCGGCGTGCCGCGCTACGACGTCCGCCGCGGAGAGCCGACGAAGGAGACCGGCACCACCGTCACGTTCCTGTCCGACGCCGAGATCTTCGAGACGCTGGACTTCGACTTCTCGATCCTCGAGCAGCGCCTGCGTGAGACCGCGTTCCTGACGCGCGGCCTGCGGATCACGATCACC
>JAXDHC010000083.1:0-9823 GCA_034664705.1 Solirubrobacteraceae bacterium | reverse complement strand
CCACGAGCGCCGACGCCGCGACCGTGGGGGAGGGAGCATGAGCGCCCAGCAGACCGACGCCCCGACCGCCGAGGAGACGATGACCATCGCGGCGTCCCGCGAGGTCCGCGACCGCCAGGTCCTGCTCGTCGGCGTGGGGCCGCCCAACGCGGCGGCCAACCTCGCGCGGCGCCTGCACGCGCCCGACTGCGTGCTCGTCTACGAGTCCGGCGCCATCGAGGCCAAGCCCGTGAAGCTGCCGCTCTCGATCGGCGACGACGACCTCGCCGAGACGGCCGCCGAGCTCGTCTCCGTCCCGGAGATGTTCAACTACTGGGTCGGCGGCGGGCGGATCGACGTCGGCTTCCTGGGCGCCGCGCAGATCGACCGCTTCTGCAACATCAACACGACGGTGATCGGCCCCTACGACGACCCCAAGGTCCGCCTCCCGGGCGCCGGCGGGGCGCCGGAGATCGCGGCCGCCTCGCGCGAGGTCATCGTCATCGTGCGCCAGTCGACGCGCAGCTTCGTCGAGAAGCTGGACTTCGTGACCTCGATCGGGCACGGGTCGGGCGCGGGCGACCGCGAGCGGCTCGGCTTCCCCGGCGCCGGCCCGTCGGTCGTGATCACCGACCTCGGCGTGCTGCGGCCCAACCCGGAGGACCGCGAGCTCGAGCTCGTCGCCGTGCATCCGGGCGTGGACGTCGACCAGGTCCGCGAGGCGACCGGCTGGCCGCTGCGCGTCCGCGAGCCGGTCGAGACGACCGCGCCGCCGACCGAGGCCGAGCTGTCCACGCTGCGCGCCATGCGCGCCGGCCGCTAGCCGCCACCGACGCAACCCGGCGGGCGACCTGCGGGTCGCCCGCCGGCATCCCCAGAGTCGGGCGCTCGTACTAGACGGCGGCTCAACCGGCTCCACCGGACGCCGATACACCGGCAAGTGTCCCGGCTCGGTGCGTTCCCCACCAGCATCCTCGGCACGGCCGCAGCCGCGGTCGTGGCGTTCGCCGTCGCCCTCACCGGGGTGGCGTGGCTCGCCGTGCGCGCCACGCAGGAGGCGACCACCGGAGCCACGCGCGTCCAGGCCGAGTTCGCCGAGCATGTCCTCAGCGACGGGGCGGCGATCGCCCTCCAGAACAACTACCGCCTCTCGCACGACCGGATCCGCGCCGGCACCGGGCGCGCGGCCGCCGAGCTCGACCGCCAGCTCGACGGCAGCGACTCGCGCCTGAGCCAGGCCCTGGGCCTCGCGCTGCGCGACGACGGCGATCCGACCCAGGCACAGCCCGCCGCCCGCGTCCGCGCCGCCTATCCGGCGTACATCGCGGTGCGCGAGCGCACCATCCAGCGTGCGGGCCCGAACGGCGAGACGGAGGCCGACCGGCGCGCGATGCGTCGCGTCCACGACGAGCTCGAGGCCGCCCTCTCGTCGTTCGCGACCACCCGCTTCAGCCGCGCCCGCGACCACCTGCAGGATCTGCGCGACACCGGTCACTGGCGCTCGGTGGCGCTCACCGGGGCGCTCCTGTTCGGCATCGCCGGGCTGCTCACCGTGGTCCTGCTGATCCGGCGGGTGGCGACGCGGGTGCGCGAGTACGCGGTGTTCTCGGGCAGCGTCGCGGACGGCAATCTCGGGATCCGCCTGCAGCCGCGCGGCCGCGACGAGCTGGCCGGCCTCGCCGACAGCCTGAACGCGATGGTCGAGGAGCTGTCGAGCGCCGCCGAGCAGCGCAACCAGGTCCGCGCGGACAACCGCGCCTACCGCGCCTCGCAGGACGCCTTCTCCGACGCCATGCAGGTCACCGCGACCGAGCACGAGGCGTACGGTCTGCTCAAGCTGCACATCGAGCGCTGGGTGCCGGAGAGCGACGTGCTCGTCCTCGGACGCAACGCGGCGACGGACCAGCTGGAGGCCGGCGCGGGCGTGCCCGGGCGTTCCACGCTGGCCGACGCGCTCCACGGCGCCCAGCCGCGCGCCTGCCTGGCGGTCCGCCTCGCCCGGACCCACGAGTCCGCCGCGGACCCGCCACCGCTGCTGGAATGCGAGCTGTGCCGCGCGAGCGCCGCCGAGTCGACGTGTGTCCCGCTGCTCGTCAGCGGTGAGGTGATCGGCTCGGTGCTCGTCGAGCATGCGCGCCTGCTGCATCCGGACGAGCGCCGGCGCGTCGTCGACTCCGCCGCGCAGGCGGGGCCGACGCTGGCCAACCTGCGCAACCTCGCCCTCGCCGAGGCGCGCGCCGCGACCGACTCGCTCACCGGCCTGCCGAACCGGCGCGCGGTCCAGGAGACGCTCGCGCGGATGACGGCCCAGGCGGGCCGGACGCTGTCGCCGATGGCCGTGCTGCTGCTGGACCTCGATCACTTCAAGCAGATCAACGACACCTACGGTCACGACCAGGGCGACGCCGTGCTGGCCGCCGTCGGCGACGTGCTGGGCCGCAGCCTGCGCACGAGCGACTTCGTCGGGCGCAACGGCGGCGAGGAGTTCATCGTCCTGCTGCCGGACACGTCCGCGACCGGCGCGCTGGACGCCGCCGAGAAGCTCCGCGAGGCCGTCGGGCGGCTGACGCTGCCGGGCATCGACCGTCCGGTGACGGCGAGCATCGGCGCGGCGATCTATCCCTACACCGCCACGGATCTCGAGAGCCTCCTGCGGCTGGCCGACCGGGCGCTGTACTCGGCCAAGGCCGGCGGGCGCAACCGCGTCGAGCTGGCCGAGGCGCCGGCCGGCGCGTCGACCGACGAGTAGGGGGCGCGGCGGCGCGCCGCGCGCAGCCGCTTCAGCCGCGCACGCGGCGGAACAGCGGCCGCGGCAGGTGGCGCATCGCCGCGAAGATCCAGCGCAGCTGACGCGGCGCCCACACGGTGTGCGCGCGCCGCCGCAGTCCGGCGACGATCTCCTTCGCGACCGTGTCGGCGTCGGTCGACATCGGCACCGCGGGCCGTCCGGCGGTCATCTTCGTGTGCACGAAGCCGGGGCGCACGACGAGCACGTCCACGCCGTGCGCGGCCAGCTCGTCGCCGAGGCCCTGGGCGAACGCGTCGATGCCGGCCTTCGTGGCGCCGTAGGGGTAGTTCGCCCGGCGCGCGCGCTCGCCGGCGACCGACGACAGGACGACGATCGCGCCGTGGCCCTGGGCCTTCAGGCGCTCGCCCAGGATCGTGTGGACGCTCACCGCGCCGACGAAGTTCGTCCGCGCGAGCGCGACCGCCGCCGCGGCGTCGCGCTTCGCGCGCTCCTGGTCGCCGAGGACGCCGAAGGCCACGAGCGCGACGTCGATGTCCCCGAGCGCGGCGAACGCCTCCTCGACCGCGGCGGCGTGGGCGTCGGGCGCCGCGTCGGCGTCGAACGCGACGACGTGGACCTCGAGGCCCTTCGCGCGCAGGTCGTCCAGCCCGGGAACGCGCCCGGGGTCGCGGACGGCGAGGACGACGCGGCTCAGGCCCTCGGCGGCCAGCGCGCCGATCGTCGCGCGCGCGATCTCGGAGTTGCCGCCGAAGACGGCGGCGGTCTGCACGCGGCCGAGTGCGTCCCTCATGCGAGCTCCAGGCGCCGGGCGAGGTCGGAGCGCATGACGCCCCGCGGGTCGAGCTTCGCCCGGGCGGCGCGCCAGCGCTCGAGGGCCGGGTACATCGCCCGCAGCGTGGCGGCCCGCATCCGTGCGTCCTTGGCGAGGTAGACGCGACCGCCGGCGCCCGCGACGAGCTCGTCGAAGCCGTCGAGCAGGGGCGCGAGGCCGCGCGCGCCCGCGGGCAGGTCGAGCGCCAGGGTCCAGCCGGCCAGCGGGAACGACAGCGGCGCGCCCCCGGGGCCGAGGCGCTTGAGGACGGCGAGCGTGGAGGCGATGCCGGCCGCGCGCCCGCGCGCGAGGATCGTGCGCAGCACGTCCTCGGCGCCGTGGGGCACGACGCACTGGTACTGCACGAGCCCGCGGGCGCCGTAGAGGCGGTTCCAGCCGCGGACGCCGTCCAGCGGCCAGAAGAACGAGGCGAGCGGCACGAGGTCCCCGCGGCGCACGCGCGGCTTGAGGTGGAACCAGACGGCGTCGAAGGCGCGCACCGTCGCCCGGCCGAGCAGCGCGCCGGGCGCCCACCGCGGCGCGCGCAGGCCCGGCGGCGCGAGCGCGGGGGGCGTGCCGGGCTCGCCGGCGTGGTCGCCGTGCATGAGCAGCCCGCGGCCGCGGGCGGTGGCGCAGTCGACCCACGCGACCGAGTAGCGGTGGCCGCGGTCGTCGCGCGACATCCGCGCGAGGAGCTCGTCGAGGTCGGCGGCGCGCGAGAGCTCCTCGCGCACGACGGGCGACGTGACGCGGGTCAGGCGCAGCGTCGCCGCGGTGATGACGCCGGTCAGGCCCATGCCGCCGATCGTCGCGTCCCATGCCTCGGGGTCCGCGTCGCGGGTGACGTGGCGCGGCTCGCCGTCCGGGGTGACGAGCTCCAATGCCTCGGTGTGGTCGGCGAAGCCGCCTTCGACGTGGTGGTTCTTGCCGTGGACGTCGGCGGCCAGCGCGCCGCCGACCGTGACCCAGCGCGTGCCGGGGACGACGGCGGGGAACCAGCCGTGCGGCAGGGCGTGGCGCACGAGGCCGGCGACGGAGACGCCGGCGTCCACCGTGATCTCGCCCGAGCCGGGATCGAAGGCGCGCACGCCGGCGAGGGCCGTCATGTCGATCACGCGGCCGCCGGCGTTCTGGGCGGCGTCGCCGTAGGCGCGGCCGAGGCCGCGGGCTACCGCGCCGCGATCGCCCGCGCAGCGCAGCGCGGCGGCGACGTCGGCGGTGCCGGAGGGGCGCGTCACCGCGGCCTGGCTGCGCGTGGCGCGGCCCCAGCCGCTCAGCGGCCGCAGCTCAGAGGTAGACGGCACCGGCGAACAGCGCGACCCACGTCGCGGCCAGCGCCGCGAGGACGCCATCGGCGAGCACGAGCTCCTCGGGCGCGCCGCCGCGGCCCTGGTCCAGCAGGAGCGCGTAGCGCAGGAGGAAGAGCACGAGCGGCACCACGGAGAGCTGGGAGAGGACCGGCACCGCCTCGTGCGCCGCGTCGAAGGCCCACAGGCAGTAGCCGGTGACGGCGACGGCCGAGGCCATCGTCAGCACGTGGCGCAGGTAGGCGGGGGAGTAGGACGCGAGCGTGGCCCGGGCGGCCGGCGCCGCCTCGCCGAGCTCGGCGAGGTCGCCCAGGCGCTTGCCCGCCACGACGAACAGCGACCCGAAGCTCGCGACGATGAGGAACCACCGCGACAGCGGCACGCCGACGGCGACCCCGCCCGCGGCGGCGCGAGCCACGTGGCAGCCGGCGACGGCGGCGAGGTCGAGGACGGCGACGTCGCGGAGGGCCAGCGAGTAGCCGGCGGTGAGCGCGACGTAGCCGGCGAGGACGGCGAGGAACGCCCAGCCGAGGGCGGCGCCGAGCCCGAGCCCGACGGCCACCAGCGCGCCGCCGGCGGAGAGGGCCGCGCGCTCGGACAGCGCGCCGGAGGCGACCGGGCGGCGGGACTTGCGCGGATGGCGGCGGTCGTCGTCGGCGTCGTGGACGTCGTTGAGCAGGTAGCCGCCGCCCGCGACGGCGCAGAACGCGGCGAACGCGATGGCCAGGCGCCCGAGGGCCTCGGGCTCGGTGAGCACGCCGGCGGCCGCGGGCGCGCCGAGCAGCAGGACGTTCTTCAGCCACTGCCGCGGCCGCGCGGCGCGGACGATCGCCGCCGCCATCGCCCGCGCGGAGCGCCGCGGGGCGGTGATGACGTGGGCTGCGTAGGCGTCCTCGGTCACGGTGTGCTTGAGCCGATACCCCGGCGCGCGAACGGACACCCGGGGCCGAAACGGTTCCTAACACGCCGGCAGGCCGGAGCTCGGACGCCCGCCGGAGCCTGCGACCCGTCTCCGGAGCGCGGATCGAGCCGCGACGGCTCGCTGGCGCGACCCTACTTCACTCGCTGGACGGCGTGCGGGCGCGCTGTCACAGCGCCGGAGGCGGCGGCGGCAGCATGCTGCGCATCGTCCGCTCGGCGGCGTCCGGGGTCACCGGCGGCGACGAGAGCGCCGCAAGCCTGCGGCGGACCATCTCGATCAGGTCCTCGTCGAAGACGATCGGCCCGTCGACGTCGCCCTGCAGGATCCCGTGCTCCGACAGCAGGGGCCGCAGCTCGCCCCATGGCATCTCGCTGTCCATACGAGGGAAGTAGTCCCACCCGCGCGGGATTCCAGGAGAGGCGACGACCGGAATCGAACCGGTGTGAACGGCTTTGCAGGCCGCTGCGTAACCACTCCGCCACGTCGCCAGTGGCGCACATCGTAGGTGGTGGGGGCGCGGCCGGGCGTCCACGGCGTGAGCCGTCGCGCGGGCGGCCCGCCTCCCGATAGCCTCAGCGGCCGCGTGTCCTACCCACCGACCATCCCGGCCCCGCGCCGGATCAGCGCGGTGCGCGTCCTCGCCGGCCTCGCCTGCGTCGCCGTGACGATCGCGGCCATCGCGGTGACCGTGCTCGCCGTGCGGCTCATGTCGACGACGAGCCGCGTCGACCGCGTCGTCGACGACGCCTCGCGCTCGGTGAGCCGCCTCGACCGCAACAGCCGCGACCTGGCGCCCGCGATCCGGGAGCTGCGCCGGGCCGCCCGCGCCATGCGCGACGCGGTCCCGGCGGTCGGTCCGTGAAGCGCGCCTCTTGGTACCCTTCCGCGTCCCAGGGCGATTAGCTCAGCTGGGAGAGCGCCGCCTCGACAAGGCGGAGGTCACTGGTTCGAGCCCAGTATCGCCCACCTCTCGAGACCCCCGGCACCATCGGGGGTCTCGCTCGTTCCGGGGACGCCCGAGAGCCCCGGATCACCCCGCCGACCGCCGCCGACCGCCGCCCACCGCGGCCCACCGCGGCCCTTGACGCGCTCGCCGGAGCGCGTACTGGCCAGGCATGGTCCTCGAGCCGGCGGCTCTTGACGACACCCGGCGGGTCCTGCTGACCCAGGGGGGCTACTACGTGGCCACCGGAGTGCTGCCGTTCGTCTCCCGCCGGCTGTTCGCGGCGGTGACCGGGCCCAAGCGCGAATGGTGGCTGGTCGAGACGGTCGGCGGCGTCGTCACCGTGATCGGCGCCGCCGTCGCGACCGCTGCGATCCGCCGCGAGCCGGCGGCCGAAGTGGTCATCGCGGCCGCCGGGACGGCGGCGACGCTCGCCGCGATCGACGTGGTCCACGTCGCCAAGGGACGGATCGCGCCGACCTACCTCGTCGACGCCGGCACGGAGCTCGGGCTCATCGCGGCGCTGGCCGTGAGCCATTGGCGGGAGACGGCCCGGCCGCGCCGGCCTCGTCGCATCCGGGCGGCGCCGGCGGGCGCCGTCCCCGGGCCGGGACGCAGGGCCGCGCGCAGCGAGTGATGGTTTTTGTCAGCGTGAGGCTTACGAATCCATCACTCGCGTCGACAACGGCCCGAGAGGAACCGTGGCGCTCCGCGCGGGGGTGCGAGGACGAGTGCAGGGTTTGTCCGCCCAGGGCTGACAACCCGGTGGCCCGCGTGGGGCATCGCACGCTGGGTCGGGAGCAGCCGTCGTTCTGCACGCTGCTGGACGGCTGAGGCGCGGCGCCCGGGGTCGCACCGGCTCCGGTCGCGAGCGCGGGCTCCCGCTTGCGACGCCGCGAACCCGGGCGTAGGTTGCGACGGGACCACCATGCCTCCGTTCTCCCGCGGCTTTCGCGGCCGGCGGCGTCCCGACGTGGACCCGGCTCGGCTGCCTCCCGGCCAGTACCTCACGCCGGACTTCCCGGTCCTCTCGGCCGGACCCACGCCGCGCACGCCGCTCTCGGAGTGGAGCCTCTCGATCGACGGCGCGGTCGACGCGAACGCGACGTGGTCGTGGGACGAGCTGCTCGCGCTGCCGGCGGAGACGTTCACGGTGGACATCCACTGCGTCACGAAGTGGTCGAAGCTCGACACCGAGTGGACCGGCGTCTCGGTCGACACGCTGCTCGCGGGCCTCGAGACCGAGGCGGAGTTCGTGACCGCCCGATGCGACGGGGGCTACACCACCAACATGCCGCTCGAGGACGTGACGGGCGGAAAGGCGTGGGTCGTCCACACCTACGACGGCGAGCCCCTCGACCCGGAACACGGCGGGCCGGCGCGGCTGCTCGTGCCCCATCTGTACTTCTGGAAGAGCGCGAAGTGGCTGCGCGGGCTGACGCTCACGACCGCGGACGAGCCGGGGTTCTGGGAATCCGTCGGCTACCACAACTACGGCGACCCGTGGCGGGAGCAGCGGTACTGGAACGACTGACGCGCGGCGCGCCGGTGATCTGGCGCACGGCGACGGCGCGCGCGATCGTTGCGGAATCGCCGCGCGCGCGGACGATCGTGCTCGACGTGCCGGAGTGGCCGGGCCACCGCGCCGGACAGCACGTGGACGTGCGCCTGACGGCCGAGGACGGCTACCAGGCGCAGCGCTCGTACTCGATCGCGTCGGCGCCGGAGCAGGACCGGCTCGAGCTCACGGTCGAGCTCGTCGACGACGGCGAGGTCTCGCCGTACCTCATCGAGGAGCTGCGGCCCGGGGACGAGTTCGAGGTCCGCGGGCCCATCGGCGGGCACTTCACGTGGTCGGTCGCCGACGGCGGGCCGCTGTTGCTCGTCGCCGGCGGCTCGGGGCTCGTACCGCTCATGTCGATGCTCCGCCACCGCGCCGCCCGGGGCAGCGACATCGCGGCCCACGTCCTCGTCTCGGCCCGCGGCGCCGGCGAGGCGCTGTACCGCGAGGAGCTCGAGCGGCTCGAGCCGCGCACGGGCCTGCATGTCGCCTGGACGTACACGCGGCAGCCGCCGCCCGGGTGGACCGGGTGGGACCGGCGCGTCGACGCCGCCATGCTCGACGCCGTGGGCCCCGGGCCGCAGGCCGGCGCGCAGAGCTTCGTCTGCGGGCCGACGCCGTTCGTCGAGCGCGTCACCGAGCTGCTCGTCGATGCCGGCCACGACCCGCGCGCCGTCCACGCCGAGCGCTTCGGACCCACGGGAGGATGACCATGGACGTGCTGCATACGGATGGCAACGAGGTCGCCGGCGTCCTGGCGGACGTCCTCGCCGTCGACCCCACGCGCGTTCGGCGGCGGTGCCAGTCCTGCCGGGACGAGCAGCCGCTGGCGGCGCACCTGGCCTTCCACGGCGCCGGGATCGTGCTGCGCTGCCCCAGCAGCGACGACGTCGCGGTGCGCATCGGCGTGCAGGGCGACCACCTGACCGTGGAGTGGCGCGGCACGTACCGGATCGACATCGCGCGGGACGCCCAGGTCGCACGCGTGTGACGCCGTCGCCCACGCCGAAAGGCCCGCGCGGGCGCGGGCCTTCCAGGGCGATGCCCGACGGTCTCAGCCCGCGAGCTTCGTGCCGCTCTCCAGCAGCGTCTTCAGATCGCTGAGGACCCAGCTCCAGCCGCCGCCCGCACCGGCGTCCTCCATCTCGCCGGCCATCAGTCGCGCCAGTCGCGGCGCGCCGTCGAGATCGTGGATGACCGTGAGCTTCGTGACGCCGCTCTCGCCCTCCTCGATCTCGAACGTGAGCCGCGTGAAGCCCTCCGCGGCCATGTCGTCGCTCATCACCATGCGCCACGTCTGGACGAGCCGCCGCGGTGGGTCGGACTCGATCACCTCGCCGTCGATGGCGAGGTCCGGGGCCCCGTGGGCGCGCATCTCGTCGCTCGTGAACGCGCGGTAGTCGCCGCCGGGGCGCAGGTCGTAGTCGACGCTGCCGCCGTAGCCGTACCGCTGGCTCCACTCGGGCAGCGTGATCGCGTCCCAGATCGCCTGCGGCGTCGCCCGGATGTACACGCGGTAGACCTGTGTGGTCACCGTGGTCTGCGTCATGC
>JAXDHC010000082.1:0-3631 GCA_034664705.1 Solirubrobacteraceae bacterium | reverse complement strand
GACGCCCCGCCGCCGAACGCACCACCCTCTACGAGATCCGCACCCACCACCCGCTCGCCGCCGCATGACGGCCCGTCTCCGGACCCCGGCCGCCGCGCGGCGCGGGCGCCGGCTGGACGCGTCGATCGTGCGCGTCGCCCGCCAGCTGCCCGAGCGCGGGCTCGGCGTCGGGACCGTCGGGAACGTGAGCGCCCGCGCCGCGGGGCTCGTGCGCATCACCCCGACCCGCGCGCGCTATGCGGACATGCGCCCGCGTGACCTCGTCACGGTGGACCCGTCGACCGGCGTGGTCCGGCGCGGTCGCGACCCGTCGCGCGAGCTTCCGATGCACCTGGCGATCTACCGCCGCCGCGCCGACGCCGGCGCCGTGGTCCACACCCACAGTCCGTGCGCGACCGCGTGGAGCTGCCTCGGCGAGCCGCTCGCACCGCAGCTCGAGGAGAACGACTACTACGGGATCGGTCCGGTCGGTACGGCGGCATACGCCGCCGCCGGCTCGGCCGCCCTCGCCGACGCCGCCGCGGCGGCGCTCGCCAGGTCGCAGGCTGCGCTGCTCCCTCGTCACGGCGTCGTCGCGGTCGGCGGCTCGCCCGAGGAGGCGCTGGACGTCGCCGTGGCGGTGGAGCACGTCGCGCGCGTCGCGCTGCTCGTGCGCATGGCACGCTGACCGGCGCGCCTGCGCGCGGTCGGAAGCCGCGGTCCCTGGAAGACTCCCGCGATGCCCGTCCCCCGCGTGCGCGACTTCCACGACGACGACCTCGACCAGATCGTGCGGGTCTGGGAGGAGTCGCGCTCGGCCGAGCGCCGCGCCGTCCACGGCCTGACCGAGGTGCTCGCGGCGCTGCGCGACGGCGGCGTCGCGGTCGTCGCCGTGGTCGGCGAGGTGGTGGTCGGCGCCGCGGCCACGCGCGTCGCGGGCGACCGGGCCTGGGTGGTCCTGCTCGCGCTCGCCAACGACTGGCGCCGCCGGGGCCTCGGGAGCGCCATGCTCACGGAGCTCGAGAAGCGGCTCATGGAGCGCGGCGTGCACCGGCTGTCGGCGCTGCTCGGCGAGGGCGATCTCGGGGTCAAGGCGTTCCGCAACTGCGGCTACGAGCCGCGCGACCTGACGTACTTCGAGCGGGTCGTGCCGCTTCAGCCGCAGGAGGTCGGGCTCCTCGGCGAGCTCGGCGGACGGATGCTGCCCGGGGGCCTGTGGGACGCGCTCGCCGGCATGGAGCACGAGAAGCAGCTCATCGAGCGGCGGATCGTCCTGCCGCTGACCGACCCCGACATCGCCGAGGAGTACGGCGTCAAGCCGCCGCGCGCGGTCGTCCTGTTCGGGCCGCCCGGCACGGGCAAGACGACGTTCGCCAAGGCCGTGGCGTCGCGGCTCCAGTGGCCGTTCGTCGAGGTCTTCCCGTCGCGCCTGGCGGCGGCGGGCGGCGGCGTCGCGAACGCCCTGCGCGAGACCTTCACCGAGATCGACGAGCTCGAGCACGCGGTCGTGTTCATCGACGAGGTCGAGGAGATCGCCGGGGAGCGCGGGGGCAAGCCGCCGTCGCCGGTGCAGGGCGTCACGAACGAGCTGCTCAAGATCATCCCCGCGTTCCGCGAGCGCGACGGGCGGCTGCTCGTCTGCGCGACGAACTTCGTCCGCGCCCTCGATCCCGCGTTCCTGCGCCACGGCCGCTTCGACTACGTGATCCCGGTGGGCCCGCCCGACGACGTCGCCCGCGCGGCGATCTGGCGGCGCTACATCCCGGCCGGTGTCCTGGACCGCATCGACGTCGACGCGCTCGTCGAGGCCAGCGAGCTGTTCACCCCGGCCGACATCGAGTTCGCCGCCCGCAAGGGCTCGCAGCGCGCCCTCGAGCTCGCCGTCTACGGCCCCGAGCAGGAGCGACGCGCGATCCGCGGTCCGGCGACCGAGGACTACCTCGCCGCGCTCGACGAGACGCGCCCCACGCTGACGACGACGATGGTCGACGAGTTCACCGAGGACATCGCAACGATCGCGCGCCTGTAGCGGCGAACGGAGGCGGTGGCCGCGGGCGCTCAGCCCCCGGCCGGCTTGCGGCGGATGGCGAACAGGGGCGAACCGCACTCGGGGCAGTGGCCCTGCCAGCCGGGGCGCCCGTTCGGGAGGGTCACTTCCTGGGCGTCCGCGATGGTCACCTTCTGGCCGCAGACGCACCAGCCCTGCGGGCCGGGGGTGGTTCGGTCGGCGTGGAGGTCTGCCATCGGGCATCAGGCTACTGCCCGCTGCGCTCCCTCGGCCGGGCGCCCGGCTGTTGCGTCCGGCGCGGGAGGCCTATCCCAGGCGGGGAGCCCGCCGACCAGAAGGGGAGACCGATGCCATCGCTGCTGCTCGTCCTGACCGGGGCCGACCACTGGACGCTGAACGACGGATCGCGCCATCCGACCGGCTTCTGGGCCGAGGAGCTCCTCGCCCCACTAACCGTCTTCGACGACGCCGGCGTCGACGTGACGATCGCCACGCCCGGCGGCGTGCGCCCGACCGTGGACCAGCGCAGCCTCGATGCGGAGATGGTCGGCGGCGAGGAGGAGGCGGCGCGGCTCCGCGGCGAGCTGGACGCCGCCGCCGCCCGCCTCGCCGCCCCGTCGCGGCTGGAGGACGTCGAGGCCTCCGACTACGACGGCGTCTTCATCCCGGGCGGGCATGGCCCGATGGAGGACCTCGCCGTCTCGCCCGAGATGGGCCGGCTGCTCGTCGCGCTGCTCGACGAAGGGAAGATCGTCGCCTCCGTCTGCCACGGACCGGCCGCCCTGCTGCCCGCCACGCGCCCGGACGGGACGTGGGCGTTCGCCGACCGCACGCTCGCCGGGTTCACGAACGAGGAGGAGACGCAGGCCGGCCTCGCCGACAGCGCGCCGTGGCTTCTCGAGGACCGCATGCGCGACGCCGGCGGCTCGCTGCGCGGCGGTCCGGCGTGGGAGCCGTTCTCGGTGGTCGACGGCAACGTCGTGACGGGCCAGAACCCGGCCTCCAGCGCCGAGGTCGCGCAGCGCACGGTCGAGCGCCTCGACGCGCGCTCGCGCGCCGACGGCAACGGCGGCGAACACGCACGGGACCGCGAGCGCATTCGCGTCCCGCACTCCGACCACGAGGGCTTCACCAAGGCCGTCGTGAGGACGGCCGGCATCGACCCGGCCGAGGCGGACCGGGCGATCGAGACGACGCTCGTGACGCTCGGCGAGCGGATCTCCGAGGGCGAGGCCGCGGACCTCGCCCGCCACCTGCCCGACTCGCTCGCGCCGCTCATCCTCCAGCGCGGCGAGGCGCAGGGCTTCGGGGCGGACGAGTTCTTCCGGCGCGTGGCCGAGCGCGCGGGGACCGACCCCGAGACCGCCGAGCGTCACGCCCGCGCCGTCGTCGCCGCCCTGGCGCAGCGGGAGGGCCGCAAGGAGCTGCACGACATGATCGCCCAGCTCCCGCGGGGGCTGCGCGAGCGCCTGCTGGCGCCGGCGGAGGCGGGTGCTTCGCGGTAGCGCGGGGGCCGTGGCGCGCCACTCGGCACGCGGGCGTCCGTGCGCGGGCGTGGTCCGGGTCGCATCGAGGGGAGGCCGTCCGCTTGCGCTGGGCCGGGCCGCGGAGTGCGATGAGTGTCGAGTCACCGCCCGTAATAGG
>JAXDHC010000081.1:0-3824 GCA_034664705.1 Solirubrobacteraceae bacterium | reverse complement strand
CGCTCGCCGACCGCGCCGTGTGCATCGGCCCGGCCCGCGCGACCGAGAGCTACCTGCGCCCGGACACGATCGTGCAGGCCGCGATGGGCACCGGCTGCGACGCCATCCATCCCGGCTACGGCTTCCTCTCGGAGAACCCGGCCCTGGCGGCCGCCGCGCGCGAGAACGGCCTGCGGTTCGTCGGCCCGCCCGCCGAGGTGATCGAGCTGTCCGGCGACAAGCTCCGCGCCCGCCAGGTCGCCGCCGACGCGGGCCTGCCGCTCGTGCCGGGCCGCGAGGTGGTCAGCGCCGCCGACGCGCAGCGCTTCGCCGACGAGGCCGGCTTCCCCGTGCTCCTCAAGGCGGCCGGGGGCGGGGGCGGGCGCGGGATCAAGCTCGCCGAGGACCCCGAGACGCTGGCGGCGCTCCTCCGCGTCGCGGTCGCCGAGGCGGGCTCGGCCTTCGGCGACGACCGCATCTACGCGGAGCGCTTCATCCGCGCCGCCCGCCATGTCGAGGTGCAGATCGCCGCCGACGAGCACGGCCAGGTCGTGCACCTGGGCGAGCGCGACTGCTCCGTGCAGCGCCGCTACCAGAAGGTCATCGAGGAGGCGCCCGCGCCGCTGCTCCACCCGGAGGTTCGCGACGGCCTCACGAGCGCCGCCGTCGCCTTCGCGCGCGGCATCGGCTACACGAACCTCGGCACGGTCGAGTTCATGGTCGACGCCGAGACCGGCGAGTTCTTCTTCCTGGAGATCAACTGCCGCATCCAGGTCGAGCACCCGGTCACCGAGGAGGTCACCGGGATCGACCTCGTCGCCGAGCAGCTGTCGATCGCCGCCGGTCGCCCGCTGAGCTTCGCGCAGGAGGACGTCCGCCTCGAGGGCCACGCCGTCGAGTGCCGCCTCACCGCCGAGGACGTCGAGCACGACTTCCGCCCGAGCCCCGGCCGCCTGTCGCGCTTCGCCGTGCCCGCGATGGACAACCTGCGCGTCGACACCCATTGCCGCGACGGCGCGCTCATCCCCCCGTACTACGACTCGCTCATGGCCAAGCTCATCGGCCGCGGCCCGGACCGGGCGGCCGCGGTCGCCGTGCTCAGCGAGGCGCTCGAGCGCCTCGAGGTCGAGGGCGTCGTGACCAACCGCGCGCTGCTGGCGCGAGTCCTGCGCCACGAGGACTTCACGGCCGGAGCGGTCACCACGAAGTGGCTCGAGGAGGCGATCGCATGAGCCGGCACGTCGAGCTGATCGACACGACGACCCGGGACGGCAACCAGAGCCTGTGGGGCGCGACCGGGCTGACGACGCCCGACGTCCTCTCCATCGCGCCGACGATGGACCGCGTCGGCTATCACGCCCTCGACTTCACCTCGAGCACCGCGATGGCGGTGTCCGTGCGCTACCACCACGAGGACCCGTGGGAGCGCATCCGGATGGCCGCCGCGGCGATGCCGAACACGCCGCTGGGCATGATCACGACCGGCAAGCGCTTCATCTCGTGGCGGCCCGCGGGCGACGACGTCCTGCGCGCGGTGTTCCGCTCCGTCGTCCGCAACGGGCTGCGCCGGGTGCAGTTCGCCGACCCGATGAACGATCCCGACGACCTTGCCGAGATGGCGCGGATCGCCAAGGAGGAGGGCGTCGAGCAGGTCGTGATCGGGCTGACGTACTCGGTCAGCCCCGTCCACACCGACGAGTACTACGCGACGCGCGCGGCGGCCATGGGCGCCTGCCCCGACGTCGACCGCCTGTACCTCAAGGACCCCGGCGGGCTGATCAGCGTCGACCGCCTGCGCGACCTCGCGCCGCTGTTCCTGCAGGGCGCCGCCGGCCGGCCCGTCGAGCTGCACAGCCACTGCACGATCGGCCTCGCGCCGCAGGTCTACCTCGAGGGCGCGACGCTCGGCTTCAGCGGCGTGCACACCGCCGTCGCGCCGGTGGCGAACGGCACGTCGCAGCCTGCGGCCGAATGGACGGTGCACAACCTGGAGGCGATGGGGTTCTCGGCCGACCTCGACCTCGACGCGATGCGGGCGATGTCCGAGCACTTCCGCGAGCTCGCGCTCGACAAGCGCCTGCCGATGGGCACGGCGGGCGAGTACGACGCCGCCTACTACCACCACCAGATGCCGGGCGGCATGGTCACGACCATGCGCCGCCAGCTGCGCGAGATGCGCCGCGAGGACCTGTTCGAGGCCGCGCTGGAGGAGAGCGGCCGCGTGCGCGAGGAGTTCGGCTGGCCGATCATGGTCACGCCGTTCTCGCAGTTCGTCGGCACGCAGGCGGTCATGAACGTGATGGCCGGCGAGCGCTACGCGAACATCCCCGACGACGTCATCGTGTACTTCCTCGGCCAGTTCGGCGACCCGCCGGCGCCGCACGATCCCGACGTCGCCGACCGCGTGCTGTCGCTCCCGCGTGCGAAGGAGCTGCGCGACGTGGAGCCGCTGAGCATGGACGACGCGCGCGCGAAGTTCGGCGCGGGCACGTCGGAGGAGGAGCTGCTCCTGCGCCTGACGATGCCGGCCGAGCAGGTAGACGCGATGCGCGAGGCGAGCCGGGCGCAGCGCCCGGCGCCGACGCGCCCGGGCCGCGACCCCGTCGTGCGCCTGCTGCGCGAGGTCAGCCGCCGGCCGGCGATCACCTACATGAAGCTCACCAAGGGCGAGGACACGATCGTCTGGCGCCGCGGGCCGGAGGGCGACCGTGCGGCTTGACGACGCCCGCGGGTTCGTCTTCGACGTCGACGGCACGCTCGTGCGCCGCGCGCCCGACGGCGTGGAGCCGATGCCCGGCGCCGTCGACGTGCTCGCGACGATCCGCGATTCCGGACGGCCGCTCATGCTGTTCACGAACGGCAGCCACGTGCCGCCGGAGGCCTTCGCCGCCGGCCTGCGCCGCGACGGCCTGCCGGTCGAGGACCACGAGGTCATGACGCCGGTGTGCAGCGCGCTGTCGTACCTCGCGCGCCGTCACCCCGACGCGTCGGTGTTCCTGTTCTCCACGGACGCGACCCGCGAGCGCATGGCGCGCGCGGGCGTGCGGCTCGTCGAGGGCGAGGACGCCGAGAGCGCCGACGTCGTGTTCGTCGCGCACACCGACGTGGCCGACCTGCCCGAGCTGGAGCGCGCGGCCCGGGCCATCCTGCGCGGCGCGCGCCTGCTGACCGCCAGCTACCTGCCGGCCTACGCGGGGGCGAACGGCCCGATCTTCAGCCGCGGGGCGATGCTCACCGCGGCGATCGTCAAGGCGACGGGCGCGCGGCCGACGATCGTGGGCAAGCCGAGCAGGGCGGCGGCGCGCGAGGTGAGCGAGCGGCTCGGCGTGCCGTCGGCCGACCTCGTGGTCACCGGCGACGACGTGCGGATGGACGTCGGGCTCGGGCTCACGGGCGGCTCGCGCACGATCCTCGTGCGCAGCGGCATCACGGGCGACATGGACCTCTCGCGGCTGCCCGAGCGCCGGCGCCCGCACGCGGTGGTCGACGGAGTGCGCGAGCTGCTGGCATGGCTGTGACGGGCGAGCTGCTGTGGACGCCGGGCGAGGAGGTGCGCCGGACGAGCCAGATCGGGCGCTACCTGGACTGGCTGGCGCGCGAGCGCGGCGTCGCCCTCGGCGGCTACGACGAGCTGTTCCGCTGGTCGGTGGACGACCTCGAGGGCTTCTGGGCGTCGATCTGGGACTTCTTCGGCGTCCGCGCGCACACGCCCTACGAGCGCGTCCTGAGCTCTCGCGAGATGCCGGGCGCGCGGTTCTTCCCGGGCTCCACCCTGAACTACGCCGAGCACATGCTCGGCCTCGACGAGGACACCGGGCGCACCGCGGTGCTCGCCCACTCGCAGA
>JAXDHC010000080.1:0-3152 GCA_034664705.1 Solirubrobacteraceae bacterium | reverse complement strand
ACTCCTTGACCTCGACGACCTCGTCGTCGAGCTTCATCCGCCCGCTCCCGCGCACGACCACGTACACCTCCTCCTGCTCCTTGTGCGTGTGGCCGTACGGGAAGCGATAGTCGGGCGGGATGCGCTGATAGCTCAGGCCGCACTGCTCGAGCTCGAGCGCCTTGCTCGCGTGGCGGAACTCAAGGTCCGGCGAGCCGTCGAAGTTGGACCCGAGATCCTCCAGATCCTCCCTGAGGTTCCTCAGCGAGAACGGCACGGCCGCGATCCTACTGTTCACCAGGCTGGCCCATGCTTGGCAAGCATCGCGCGCGTAGCCCCAGCTGCGGCATCGACCAGTCGCCACAGACCGTGCCCGACCGCGACCAACCAGCCCGGAACATATTTCCGGGCGTGACCGCTAGGTGGGTGGCCGGCGCCGCAGCGGGCCGGTGACGCGCTCGAGCCCGACCTGCTCGCGCAGCATGCGCTGCGGGTAGAGCTCCGGCGGCGGCGACGGCGCCTCGAGGCGCGCGCGCTCCTCGGCGCCCAGCTCGAGGTCGACGGCGCCGAGCAGGTCCTCGAGGTGCTCGGCGGTGCGCGGGCCGACGATCGGCGCCGTGACGCCCTCGACGCCGAGCAGCCAGGCCATCGCGACCTGGGGGACGGTGGCCCCGCGCTCCGCGGCGATCGTCTCGGCCACGTCGACGACGCGGAAGTTGCGCTCGGTCGCGCGGCGCTCCACCGCCTCCTCGTAGTCGTCGCCGGCCTCGGCCATGCGGCTGCCGTCCGGCGGCGCCTCGCCGCGCCGGTGACGGCCGGAGAGGAACCCGGCGCCGAGCGGGCCCCACGGCAGCACCCCGAGGCCCGCGGCTCGGCAGAACGGCAGCGCCTCGAGCTCGATCGAGCGCTCCACGAGCGAGTACTGCGCCTGGAGGCCCACGAAGGGCGCCCAGCCGTGGCGGTCCCGCAGCGCGACGGCCCACGCGAGCAGCCAGGCCGGGAAGTTCGAGGCGCCGAGCGCGCGCACCTTGCCGGCGCGGACGAGGCCGTCGAGCGCCTCCAGCGTCTCCTCGAGCGGCACCGCGGGGTCGGGCGCGTGGACCTGGTAGAGGTCGATCACGTCGGTGCCGAGCCGCCGCAGGCTCGCGTCGCAGGCCGCGCGGACGCGATCGGGCGAGAGCCCCTCGCCGGGCGGCTCGCTCGTCTCGAAGCGCACCTTCGTGGCGAGCACGACCTCGCCGCGCCGCCGTGCGAGCCACGGCGCGAGGACCCGCTCGGACTCGCCGTCGCCGTAGGTGTCGGCGGTGTCGACGAAGGTTCCGCCGGCCTCGAGGAAGCGATCGAGCATGCGGTGCGCCTCGGCGACCGGCGTCCGGTCGCCCATCAGCATCGCGCCGAGGGCGAGGCGGCTGACGGTCAGCGGGCCGAGTGGTTCGGTCTTCATGCCGGGCACGCTACGCGCTCCCGCGCGGGGAGCCGGATCCTCCGTTCGGCGGATGCAGCGACATGGCTCGCCGACGATCACCACGGACATGAGACTCTCCGTCCTTACCAAGCTGCTCGGGACTGTCGGCGTCCTGGTCGCGCTGATGGTCGTCGTCGGCGCGGTCGGGATCAGCGGTCTCTCCAACGTCTCGTCCGAGGCGACCAGCATGTACGACAACGCGGCGAAGCCGCTTGCCGACCTCGGGCGCGCCCACGCCGCGATCAACGAGAACCGCGCGCTCACCAATCTGCACATCCTCGAGACCGACGCCGCGGCGAAGGCCGACCTCGAGGCCAAGATCGCGGCGAACGCCGCGGCCCTGGACAAGGGGCTGACCGCCGTCAGCCGGACGCTCGTGACCGACGGCGGGCGCGCGGCCTACGCGGACGTGCGGACCCAGCTGACGCGGCTGCGCGAGTTCCGCGCCAGGACGCTCGAGCTGTCGCGGCAGAACCGCAGCCGCGAGGCGTTCGCCTACACCAAGGCCAACACCCTCGCGCAGTCGGCGAAGGTCGACGCGGCCTTCACGCGGCTGTTCGCCGCGAAGGTCGCCCTCGCGGCCCACAGCGACAAGGCGGCCGGCGACGCCTTCGCCTCCGGCCGCAAGCTGTCGATCATCCTCATCGTGCTCGGCGCCGTCGTCGGCTTCGGCTTCGCCTACTGGGTCGCCCGCGGCATCGTGAGGAGCGTCCGCGAGGTCCTCGGCGCCGCGGAGGCGATGGCCGAGGGTGAGATCGACCAGGAGATCACGGTCACCTCGAAGGACGAGGTCGGCCAGATGGCGCAGGCGTTCGAGCGCCTGATCGCCTACGTCGAGAGCATGGCCGGCGCCGCGGACCGCATCGCCGCCGGCGACCTCACGGTCGACGTGCAGCCGAAGTCCGAGCGCGACGCGCTCGGCAACGCGTTCCAGACGATGGGCCGCAACCTCCGCGACCTCGTCGGAAAGGTCGGCAGCGCGGCGGGCTCCCTCTCGGCGTCCTCGCAGCAGATGGCCACGACCTCCGAGGAGGCCGGCAGGGCCGTCGCCGAGATCGCCACGGCCGTCGGCGACGTCGCCGCCGGTGCCGAGCGCCAGGTGCGCGTCGTCGAGTCCGCCCGCTCCGCGACCGAAGAGGTCTCCGCCGCCGTGCAGCAGTCGGCCGCCAGCGCGCAGGAGAGCGCGCAGTCCGCGGCCCACACGCGCGAGATCGTCGGCCGGGTCTCCACGTCGGCCGGCAGCGTGTCCGCCGCGTCGGAGCAGATGGCCGCCACCTCCGAGGAGGCCGGCCGCGCGGTGCAGGAGATCGCGTCCGCCGTGGGCGAGGTCGCCCAGGGCGCCGAGCGCCAGGTCCGCATGGTCGAGTCGACCCGCCACGCCGTGCACGAGGCCGCCAAGGCGGCCGCCGACTCCGCGGCGTCCGCGGGCGAGACGGCCCGCGCGGCCGGCGAGGCCCGCGAGGTCGTCCAGGAGGGCGTCGTCTCGGCGGCGGAGGCCTCCGAGGCCATGCGCCTGGTGGCCGGTTCCTCCCAGGAGGTCGGCGAGGCCATGTCCGAGCTCTCGGCCAAGTCCGAGCGCATCGGCGGCATCGTCGACACGATCACCGGCATCGCCGAGCAGACCAACCTGCTCGCGCTCAACGCGGCCATCGAGGCCGCGCGGGCGGGCGAGCAGGGCCGCGGCTTCGCCGTGGTCGCCGAGGAGGTC
>JAXDHC010000079.1:0-14326 GCA_034664705.1 Solirubrobacteraceae bacterium | reverse complement strand
GCACGTGACCCCCGGGCCCGCCGCTCCCGCCCCGGCCGCCGCCGCGCCCGGCCTTCCCGCCGCCGCGCCCGCCACGGCCGTGGGGGCCGCGACGCCGCCGCCGGCTCCGCCGCTCCCGGCCGACGGGACGGCGCTGGCGAACGTCCCGCCCGCGCCGGCGCCGCAGGCGCCGACCACGCTCAGCGGCAGCACGACCGTCGCGACGTCGCCGCTCCCGGCCGTGTCCCCCACACCGGTCGAGCCCATGGTCCCCGGCGGGACGCAGGCCTCCGCGCCCGCGGCGACGCCGGCGGGCGGCGCCCCTGCCGCAGGCGCCGCCGGCGCTCCCCAGGCCGACCCTGCCGCGCCCGCGGCGACGCCGGCGACCCCGTCCGGCGACGCCGCCCACGCGCCCGCGTCCGGCCGTGCGAGGACGGCGCCCGGCGGGGCAGCCGACGCCGACCAGAGCGCCAGGCCGCGGGTGCGGCCTCCCAGCACCTCCACGGCGACCGTCGGGCGGGCGTCCGCGCGTCCCGCGCGGGGCGCCACGACGTCGTCGACCTCAGGCTCGGCCGCCACCGGCACGACGGCGGCCCGGCGCCCGCTCGATCACCAGGGCACCCGCGGTCCGAACACGGATCGCTCGGGCCCCGACGACGCTCAGGCCGCTCCCGACGACCGGCGTCTCCCCGCGGCCGGCTCCATCCGGACGGCGCCGAGCGCCGATGCGGCCAAGCCCGCGCCCCAGGCCGCGTCGTCGACGTCGACGCCGGCGCCGGCGACCGAGCCGGTTGCGGACCCCGCGACCGAGACGGTCGCCACTGCGGCGCCGTCCGTCAGCACGTCGACGGCGACGGCGACGTCGACCACCGCGGCGACGACCCCGGCGCCATCCGTTTCCGCCGTCGACCCGGCTCCGCACCCATGAGCCGTGCCGGTCGGACGGCGGCTGCACCCGCGCGCGCCGCAGGCCCGTGGACGTCCATCGCGACGCCCACGCGGGACCCGCGAGCCGCGGCCCACCCACTGAACCCCAGGGCGCACGGATGCGCCCGCTCCGTGCGTCGATTCCCCCCGACCGCCCGGAGCACCGCCTCGAGCCCTCGGCCGGCCCTGCCCTGTTCGGTCGCGCCGGGGGCCCGAGGTCCACGAACGGGCTGACGCCATCGGCACACCGGCCCACCGGCGCGCAAGGCGCGGCGCCTGGACCCTGGCCGTTCGTTCAGACTTTTCGCCGCCGGTCTAGAAGAGGCCCCTTCGCCGGCGGCCTGCTGGGATGCTCGCCTCCCCGCACCCGAGGAGGCAAGGCACTCGATGCTGAACACCCGCCGGTTCGTCGCTCTCGTTGGAACACCGCGGCTCAGGGTCATGCTCCTGACGGCGCTCACCCTCACGTGCTTCGCCGCCACGGCGGCGGGCGCCGGGGCCACCATGCGCATCGTCAGCCACAACGACCCGGCGGGCGACCCGACGCTCATCCCGTACCACTTCGAGAAGGCCTTCGGCGGGAACCCGCCGGACTTCTCGCTCCGCGACGGCCAGGAGATGGACTTCGGCGGCCCGGCGGGAACCTACGTCGCCGAGGCGCGCCCGCCGGCGGGGTGGGTGGTGGCGAACATCGACTGCGTCGGCCCCCGGCCGGACTTCGTCGTCGACCTGCCCAACGGACGGGTGACGATCAACCGGGTGAACCATCTGACCGACGAGCAGACGTGCGCGTTCACCGTGCACAGGCTCGACGCGGCCTCCGGCACACCGGCACCGGGCACATCGGCGCCCGGAACGCCGGCGGGACCGGCCGCGAGCCAGCCGTCCTCCGGGGTGGCCGCGGCGCCGCCCGCGGCGGAGCTGCCCTTCGTCACCCTTCCCCCGGGCCCCGCGCTGGTGCGGGTGCGCGGCGGCCTGCGGGCGGCGACGGCCACGGTCCGCCTCACCAGCCGCTCCGTCGTCCGGGCGACGCTCCTCTCGCGCAGCGGTCAGGTCCTCGGCACGGCGCGCGTCGTGCGGCCGGCCGGCAACCAGGACGTCCGCGTGGCGCTGAGCCGGCGCGGCAGGCGGCTGCTCGCGCGTCTCGGGCAGAAGCGCGCGACGCTGACGCTCCGCGTCGCGGTCGTCGAGACCGGCAAGGCGCCGCGCGTGTTCCGCTTCCGGGTGCTCGTGCGCACGTAGCCGTCCCCGTCGCCGTCGTGCGACGGCGCTCCACGCCGCCCGCGGCCCCGCCCGCGGGCGGGCCGCGGGTCAGCCGCGGGACCGGGCGCCGACCGGCGCCTCGGCCACGGCGATCATGTCCGGGACGCGCACGAGCTTGACGCGCGGGCGGCCGAGCGGGCCGCCGAGGCCGGTCTCGTGCTCGTCGATCGCCTGCCAGCCGTTCCACGTCACGAGCCCCGGCACGCGCTCGCGCAGCCACCCCTCGATGGCCTCGGCGTCCGGCTGGGCCGGCTCGTTCAGCGCGCCGGCCTCCGCGTCCGCGAGCACCTTGGCGACCGTGTCGGCGGCGTCCTTCTTGTTCGTGCCGATGACGCCGCTGGGCCCGCGCTTGATCCAGCCGACGGCGTACTCGCCGCGCAGCGTCTCGCCGTCCTCGTCCTGGACGCGGCCGCCGTCGTTGCGGATGAGGCCGCGCCGCTCGTCGAACGGGACGCCGGGCAGCGCGCGCCCGCGGTAGCCGATCGAGCGGAGCACGAGACCGCACTGGAGGACCTCCTCCACCCCGGTCGACCGAGCGCGCAGGGCGCCCGTCGCGTCGTCGCGCAGGATCTCGTTGCGCACGACGCGCAGCCCGCGCACGGCGCCGCCGTTCTGCTCGTCGCCGATGACCTCGAGCGGCGAGCGCAGGAAGCGCAGCTCGATCTGGTGGCTCTTGCCGCTCGGCTCGCGCCGGGCGTACTCGCGCAGCATCTCGACGTTGCGCTTCGCCGTCGGGTCGCCGTCGGCCTCCAGCCAGGCGGCGCTGTGCTCGTCGAGCTCGATCTCGGCCGGGTCGACGATGACGTCGGCGCGCTGCAGCTCGCCCAGCTCGCGCAGCTCGGGGTTCGTGAACGCCGCCTGGGCCGGTCCACGCCGGCCGAGCACCGTGACGTGCGCGACCTGCGCGGCGCCGAGCGCCTCGAGGGCGTGGTCGGCGGTGTCCGTGACCGCCAGCTCGTCGGGGTCGAGGACGAGCATCCGCGCGACGTCGATCGCGACGTTGCCGTTGCCGATGACGACCGCGCGCGTGGCCGACAGATCGAACTCGCGGTCGGCGTAGGCCGGATGGCCGTTGTACCAGGCGACGAACTCCGTGGCCGCATGCGACCCCGGGCGGTCCTCGCCCTCGATGCCGAGCCGGTTGTCGTCGGCGGTCCCGACCGCGTAGACGACCGCGTGGTAGCGCTCGAGCAGGTCGTCGCGCTCGATGTCGCCGCCGAGCTCGATGCCGCCGAAGAAGCGGAATCCCTCGCGCGCCGCGGTCTTCTCGTACATCCGGGTGACGGACTTGATCTTGGGGTGATCCGGCGCCACACCGGCACGCACGAGGCCGAACGGGGTGGGCAGCGCGTCGATCAGGTCGACCTCGAAGCCCTCCTTCAGCAGCTGCTCGGCGGTGTAGAAGCCGGCGGGTCCGGCCCCGACGACCGCGACGCGAGAGGGAGACACTGGTTTCGCTTACTCCAGGAGGAAGTCGTTGACGAGCTTGAGGGTGGTCTCGGCCTGCTCGACCTGCGGGATGTGCCCGCAGTCGGGGACGATCTCGACCCGGCTGTTGGCGATCGCGCGGCCGAACTCCTCCGCGTAGACCACTGGGTTCAGGTTATCTTGCTCGCCCCAGACGATGAGTGCCGGGGCCGTGATGCGGTGCAGGCGCTTGTGCAGCCCGCGCTCCGGGATGGGCCAGCAGAACTTGCCGGTGCACCCCAGCGCCCACACGAGCCCGGCCTGGGCGGCGACCGCCTGCTCCGGGTCCTCGGGCAGCGTGAACATCGCCTGGGCGGCCGGTCCCGACGGGTCGTGGAACAGCATCGCCGGCAGGTCCGTCGGCGGCGCGGCGATCCAGTTGGCCAGCGGCGCCTCCGCCCGCCACAGCCCGATCGGCCCGAGCAGCACGATCTTCGCGAACAGGCCCGGGAAGTGGGCGGCCAGCTCGGCGGTCAGCATGCCGCCGAACGACTGCCCGACGGCGATCGGCGGTCCGCCGAGGTCCAGCTTGCGGATCGCCTCCTCGTAGATGAGCACGAGGTCGGAGACGTCGTCGACCTGGTGGATGGCGTGCGGATCGCCCGGGCTCGTGCCTGGGCACTCGGGCGCGTAGATCGTGAAGCGCTCGGCGAGCGTGTGCAGGAACGGGTCGAAGGCCAGGCCCGCCGCGGGGTGCAGGTACAGCAGCGGCGGGCCGGAGCCCATGACCTTGACGTGCAGCGTCACGCGGCCGTCCCAGACGTCGACGGCGCGGTCCTCGATGGTCGGCGTCGTCGCGCTCATGCCGTGGCCTCCATCGTCCGCTCGGGCGTCAGCGGCACCCCGCCGAGGCGCTCCGGCCACCAGTGGTTGTCCCAGTCCTCCTCGCGGTGGACCTCCTTGAGGCGCGGCAGCACGTGCTCGGCGAACAGCGCCACGTTCTTCATCGTCAGCTCACGGCCCATCGAGCCCACCTGGAGCATCGCGAGCATCTGGCCGATCCCGAACTCCGTCGCGATCTCGATGAGCCGCTCGGCGACCGTGTCGGGGCTGCCGACGATCGCGCAGCCCGCCTCGGCCAGCTCGGGGAACGTCGCGGTGCGCATCTGGAAGTAGAGCCCGAAGTCACCCGGGTCGGTGAGGATCGCGCGCAGTCCCGGCAGCCCGATCGAGCCCGGCAGCGCCAGGCGCTCGAGCGGGATGCTGCCGAGGCCCTTGTTGAAGAAGTACCGCACGTGGTCGCCGTACTCGGCCTCCGCCTCGGCGTCGGTCTCGCCGACGCAGACGACGGACATGTAGCCCATCCGGTACGGGTTGCGCGGCTGACCCATCTGGTCGGCGATCTCCCAGAAGCGGTCGAAGATGCGCCTGCTCGTCAGCGTGGCCCCGAACCAGCCGAAGTAGTTGAAGCCGTAGCCGTGCTCCAGGCAGTACTGCATCGTCGCGGGGTTGCCGATGCCCGTGATCCAGACCGGCGGGTGCGGCTGCTGGATCGGCCGCGGCCAGATGTTGACCGACGGGTACTGGACGTGAGTCCCGTTGAACGGGAACGGGTGCGGCTCGCTCCACGCGCGCCGGATGAGCGGGAGGTTCTCCTCGAAGCGGCCGCGCAGCTCCATCGGCGGCACGCCGTTGTTGAGGCTCGCGTCGTACGGCAGCCCGACCGGGAAGCCGGCCATCAGCCGCCCGTTGCTGATCGCGTCGATCATCGCGTACTCCTCGGCGACGCGCACCGGCTCGCGCGTCTTGCCCAGCGAGCGCCCCATCGGGTAGATCGCGACGTCGAGGCCCTCGGCGTCGGTGGCGTACGCGAGCGCCGAGCCGAGCAGGCTCGGGTTCGGCGCCATGTCGTACGAGCTCTGCGCGTGCTCGGTGAACGCGACGCCGTCGAAGCCCGACCGGGCCGCCGCCATGAGCTGGTCCAGCGCGTCGCGGTACGACGCGTGGACCTCCTCGGGCTCGGTCAGGTCCCACGGCGTCGTGACCACCGACTCGTAGCGCTGCTCGAAGTCGTCGGGCAGGCGCCGGTAGGGCACCTGCGAGAACATCGAAACCTTCATCGCTCCCTCTCTCTCCTCGCTCCTCCGGGCCGGCGTCCACGTCGTCCGGACGGCCCGGCGAAGGTGCACCCTGCCACGAGCGCGACCGGCGCATCAAGATCGATCTGGCGTCCATTGAGACGACGGCCGGCTCAATCGCGGGGCCGGCCCGGCGGCTCAGAGGAACTGGCGTCCGCCGTCGACGACGATCGTCTGGCCGGTGACGAACGCGCTCGCGTCCGAGGCGAGGTACAGCGCGGTCCCGACCATGTCGTCGGGCTGGGAGCTTCGCTTGATCGCGCCCCGGGAGACGCCGTAGCTCTCGGCGTCCTCGATGAGGTCGAGGCTCGCCTCGGTGAGCGTGAAGCCGGGCGCGATCGTGTTCACGCGGATGCCGAGGTCGCCCACCTCGCGGGCCATGACCCGCGTGAGCGCGATGACGCCGCCCTTGGAGGAGACGTAGTGCGCCCACTGCGGCGAGCCGCTGAACACGGTCGCCGACGAGACGTTCACGATCGCGCCGCCGCCGCCGTCGCGCATGATCGGCACGCAGGCCTTCGCGCACTGCCACGGGCCCTTGAGGTTCACGCGCATGACGCGGTCCCACTCGGCGTCCTCGAGCTCCCAGAACGGGGCGCGGCGCAGGCCGGCGTATACCGCGGCGTTGTTGACGAGCACGTCGATCCCGCCGAACGCCTCGACCGCGGCGGCGGCCAGCGCGTGGGTGCTCTCGCCGTCGCCGACGTCGACGATCGCGTGCGCCGCCTCGATGCCGTCCGCGTGCAGGCCGGCGACGGTCCGAAGCGCGGCCTCGCCGTCGATGTCCGCCGCGACGACGCGGGCGCCGGCCGCGCCGAACGCGCGCGAGAACGCGGCGCCGAGGCCCCCGCCGGCCCCGGTGACCACCACGACGGCGCCGTCGAGCCCGGCGGTCATCGCCACGTGGCCACGACGGCGCGGCTCTCGTTCAGCAGCCCCTCGGCGCGCTGCCGAGCCTCCTCGGTGAAGAACCACGCGTCCAGGCGGGTCGCGACGTAGTCGAGGTACTCGGGCGGCTCGCGATCGAACCAGGTCGAGCAGATGCGCGTGGCCGTCTCCGAGAAGCGCCAGATCTTGTCGGCGTCCTTGACGAGCTCGTCCTCGAGGCTGAGCGCCTCGGTCCGCGTGTCATGGCCGTCGATGATCTCCTGGATGCGACCGATCTTCTCGGGGTCGTAGCCGACCTTCTGGAGGATCTCGCCGGCCAGCTCGGCGCCGAGCTCCTCGTGCATGCGCGTCACGTCGGGCTTCCAGCCGTTGAGCCCGTCGGCGAGGCCCTGGTGGTGGGTCTCGTCGGGCACGAGCGCGTAGCCGACGTCGTGCAGGAGGATCGCCGGCAGGACGATCTCCGCCTCGGCGTCGGGATGGGCCTCCAGCAGCTCCTGCGCGTAGCCGTAGGCCAGCGGCATGTGCAGCTCGCCGGCGCGCGTCTGCCAGTACGGCTCGGCGAGCGCGTAGATCTCGTCGTAGACGCTCACCGGTTCAGAGGCCCAGGTAGATCGTCTTCAGCTCGACGTACTCGTCGAGGCCATGCCGCGACTTCTCGCGGCCGAGGCCGCTCTGCTTCGTCCCGCCGAACGGCACCTGCGCGAGCGAGCGGTGGATGTTGTTGACCCACACCGACCCCGCCTCGAGCTCCTCGGCGGTCTGCCACGCCCGGCGGAGATCCTGGCTGAACACGTACGCGGCCAGGCCGTACTTCGTGTCGTTGGCGAGGTCGATCGCCTCGTCGCCGCTCGTGAACGGCGCGACGCCGACGACCGGGCCGAAGGTCTCCTCGGTCATGATCTTCATGGCGTGCGTCGCGTCGGCGACGACCGTCGGCGCGAAGAAGGTGCCCTCGTCGTACGGCGCGCCCGTCAGGCGCTCGCCGCCGGTGAGGATGCGGGCGCCGTGGGCGCGCGCGTCGGCGACGTGCTCCACGGCGGTGGCCATGATCCGCTCGCTGACCATCGGCCCCATGTCGGTCGCCGGGTCCATGCCGTCGCCGACGACGAGCGCCGACACGCCGGCCGCGAAGCGCTCGAGGAACTCGTCGTAGCGATCGCCGTGCACGTAGACGCGGTTGACGCGGTAGCAGAACTGCCCGCTGTTGGCGAACGCGTGGCGGACGAGCGCGGGCACCGCGACGTCGAGGTCGGCGTCGTCGAAGAGGATCGCCGGGCACTGGCCGCCGAGCTCCAGGGTGACGCGCTTGTTCGTCTCGGCCGCGACCTGGTGGATGCGCACGCCGGCCGCCGTGCTGCCGGTGAAGGCGACCTTCGCGGGCACGGGGTGCGCGACGAGCGCCTCGCCGAGGACCCGGCCCGAGCCGGTGACGACGTTGAAGACGCCGGGCGGGTAGCCGGCCTGCGTGAACAGCTCCGCGAGGCGCAGCGTCGACAGCGGCGTGTCCGCCGCCGGCTTGGCGACGACCGTGTTCCCCGTGATGACCGCCGCGCCGAGCTTGAAGGTGAGCAGCGTGATCGGGTAGTTGAACGGCGCGATCGCGACGACGACGCCGAGCGGCTCCTTGACGACGAGCACGCGCTCGGCGGCCTCGCCGAGCAGCGGCATCTCGCCGGTCATCCGCTGCCCCTCCTCGGCGAAGTAGTCGAGCAGGTCCGCGGAGCGCACGATCTCCACGCGCGCGGCGGTCAGCGGGCGGCCGAGCTCGAGCGTGATGAGCTCGGCCAGCTCGTCGGCGTGCTCGCGCATGAGCGCCGCCGCGGCGTGCTGCAGCCGCGCGCGCTCGGCGACCGGGGTGCGCTTCCAGGTGCGGAACGCCGCGGCGGCGGCGCGGATCGCCGCGTCGCCCTCCTTGGCCCCGGCGGCGGGCACCTCGGCGACGACCTCGCCGGTCGCCGGGTTGCGCACCTCGATGCGCTGGTCGGTCTCGGCGGGAACGCCCTGCCCGCCGATCCACAGCTGCCAGGCCGTGCGCACGCTCATGCCGCCACCGGCGCCAGCACGTCGGTCTTCAGCGCGGCGCGCGTGTGCGCGAGGTCCTCGCGCGCCATCCGCGCCCCGGCCTTCGTGAAGAACTTCTCGACCTGGGGCGCGATGCGCTCCACGTACTCCGACGGCGTCATGCGGAACCAGTCGCACGCGACGGCGACGCCGGTGACGCCGAAGCGCCACCCGCGGTCGGCGTCCTTGACGAGCTCGTCGTTGCGCGACAGCGCGTGCGGGCGCGTGTCGTGGCCGGCGATGATCTCGGCGACCTCCTCGACGAGCTCGGGCGGGTGCCCGAGCGCGGTGAGGATCTCGCGGGCGAGCCGCGCCCCCTCGCGCTCGTGCGCGATGCGCACGGCGCTCTCCATCATGTTCGGCCCGAACGCATCGCGCCACATCTCGTCCTGGTCGACGACGGCGAAGCCGATGTCGTGCAGGAGGATCGCCAGCAGCACCACCTCCGAGTCCGCCTCGGGGTGGTGCTCCAGCAGCCGCTCCGCACAGGCGTACGAGAGCGGGATGTGCACGTCGTTCTTGCGCGAACGCATGTAGGGACGCGCCGCGGCCCAGACCGCGGCGTGGGGCTCGCTCACCGTCACGCGGCTACCCGAGGACCGTGACCTGGCCGGTGTCCCCGTCCACGCGCACGCGCTGCCCGGTCTGGATCGTCGTGGTCGCCGATCCCGTGCCGGTGACCGCGGGCAGCCCGTACTCGCGGCAGACGATGGCCGCGTGGCTCATCATCCCGCCGATGTCGGTCACGACCGCGCCCAGCTGCGCGAAGACCGGCCCCCAGCTCGGGGCCGTGATGCGCGTGATGAGGATGTCGCCCTGCTCGATCTCGTGCAGGTCCTTCGCGTGCAGGATGACGCGCGCGGTGCCCTCGACCTGACCCGGCGACGCCGCCATGCCGGTCAGCTCGTCCGCGTTGTCCGAGCCCGTCAGCCACTTCTTCACGCTGTCCGACGTGATGCCGTAGAGCATGATCGTGAACGGCTCGGTGATGACCTCCGGCGGCTCGTTCATCGCCGGCGCCGGCGGCGCGCCCTCGAGCGCGGCCATGATCTTCTTGCGGCGCTCGATCACGTCGGGCCAGTGGTACGGGCCCGAGGTCGGCGTGCCGACCGCCCAGCCGCTGCCGAGATCGAAGATCGCGACGGGGATCTCGTCGCGGCGCAGCATGAAGATGTCGTCGGTCTCCGGCCAGAAGCCGGCGTCGGCGAACACCTTGCCGAGCTGGCGCATCTTGCGCCAGAAGATCGAGAGCGACCAGTGCTCGATGTAGAAGTTGTGGTTCTCGACGTACGGGAACACCATGCGCGAGAGCCCGAGCTTCTCGTCGAAGGCGGCGCGCGCCTCGTCGGTCGGCAGCAGGTCGCGGTACTCCTGCGTGATGCGGTCGCGCTCGGCGCGCACGGCGTCGATCGGGCGCTCGATCGACTCGCCCGCCTGCACGCGCCCGACGTAGTCGCGCAGGAAGCCGAGCGGGATGTCGAGGTGGTCCAGCCAGCACTTGTCCGTGCTGTACATGCCGCTGCCGTCGGAGAAGTTGAACCACGGGTCCTGCGCGGCGGTCCACGCGTCGATCCACTCCTGGCCGCGCGGCTGCCGGGCGACGGCGGCGAGCGCCTCGTCGACCGTGCCGGTGGCGAGCGCGTCGGCGACGTCGGTCTCGACCGCCAGGCGCGCGAGCTTCTTCAGCTCGTCGTCGGGCCGGAAGAGGTCGACGTCGATGCCCTGCACCATCTTGGCGATGCCGAGGCCGGAGACCCCGGGGAACGCCTCCTGGCAGAACGTGAAGAAGTCCAGGTAGGCGACGTAGCCGAGGTTCAGGAACTCGAAGTGGTACTGGAACGCCTGGTAGCAGAGCTCGATGAGCCGGTTGTAGTTCTTGGTCAGATCCATGTGCGGATCCAGGCCGCGGCCGCCCGTGATGTCCTCCATGGACACGCGGTCGGGCAGCGCTGTGAACTCGATCGCCTCCAGGTCGGCGATCTGCTGCTCGATCTTCTTCTGCCAGTTCTCAAGCAGCGTGGGCCAGTTCTGGAAGTAGTGCCCCGCGCGCTCGAGGAACTCGGGGACGCGCCCCGGGATCTCCTCCGGATCGACGGCCACCGGGCTCATGTACACGTAGCCGCGGTGGATGCGGTAGTCGATCCCGTTGGCCGGCGGGATCACGTAGTGGCGCGTGTTGTACTGGCCGAGACAGCGAACGGCGAACTCGCCCGTGATCACGTCGAAGGGCTTGAACGGGATGGGCCAGTGCTGCGTGTCGGCGAACCAGAACTTCGCCTCCTCCTCCTCACGGCGATCCTCGCGGAACAGCAGGTAGTAGCCGTACAGCTCCTCCCAGCCCTCCGCGCCCGGAGGCGTGGGATCGTCGTAGGGACTGATGAACCTATTGACCGTTGTCGACACTCGAGCTCCTCCCCGCGAGCGGGTTTATCAGTGTGGAGACGAGGCTCCCCAGCCCCGTCTGGAAGGGTGATGCGGTGGCGGCGGGCTGCGCCTGCGCCCGGCTCCAGACCGTCTCCGGCCGGCTCTGCAGCAGCACGACGGCTGCCGGTTCCGCCGCGCCGTCGAGGGCCCACTCCACGTCCTGCGGGCAGCCGTAATGGCGCTCGGCCCGCTTGGCGAGGGCGACGACCGCCTTGACCTGGTCGCTGCTCAGCGAGGGGCGGCTCCGCCGCTCCTCCTCGATCTCGCGCTCGACGACCCGCCGGTTGACGGGGTCGGGCACGATCTCGACGTCCTTCACCGACACCTTGCTGTCGACGACGTCGAGCATGACCTTGTCGACGAGGAAGCTGTCGGGGGTGACCATCCCGCTCACGACGGTCTCGCCGAGCCCGAAGCTCGACTCCACCGCCACCTTCGAGCGATCCCCGTTGCTGGGGTTGAGCGTCATCGCGACGCCGGCGGCCGTCGCCTGGACCATCCGCTGGACCGCGACGCCCATGAGCACGTCGGCGTCGGCGAAGCCGCGGTCGCGCCGGTAGGCGATCGACCGCGCCGAGTACAGGCTGGCCCAGCAGCGCTTGACGTGCCGCAGGACCTCCTCCTCCCCGACGACCCACAGGTAGGTGTCCTGCTGGCCGGCGAAGCTCGCGTCGGCGGAGTCCTCGGCGGTCGCGCTGGAGCGCACCGCCACCGGCACCGGCTCGCCGCCGCTCTGCGCGCAGAGGTCGGCATAGGCCGTCGCGATCGCGGCCGCCACCGCGTCGGGCGTCGGCGCCGCCTCGAGCAGCTCGCGCACGGCCGCGGCGCCGGCCTCGAGCGCGTCGCCGTCGTCGAGGTCGAGGGCCTGGAGCGCGGCGGCGATCCGGTCGCCGAGGCCGTCGGCGGCGAGGTGCTCGGCGAAGGCGGTCGTGGTGACCGCGAAGCCGGGCGGCACCGGCAGGCCCGCCTCGAGCATCGTGCCGAGGCTGGCCGCCTTGCCGCCGACGAGGGCGACGTCGTCCGAGCCGCAGTCGGCGAAGGGCCGGACGTGGGCCGCCGCGCCGACCGCCGCGGCGCCGTGCGCGCCGTCGCCGCGGTCCCCGCGGTCCGCGTCGGCGGGGTCCCATTCGACGAGGACGCTCAGCGGGCAGCGGAAGGTGCTGTTGCGCGAGTAGTCGAAGGCCTGGCCCTCGACGAGCCGCAGGCTCGGGACCCGCTCGGTGAGCTCCTCGAGCACGACCTGCGCCTCCAGGCGGGCCAGCGGGGCGCCGAGGCAGAAGTGGATGCCGTGGCCGAAGGCGAGGTGGCGGCTCGCGTTGGAGCGGTGCAGGTCGATCCGGTCCGGCTCGTCGAACGTCGCGCCGTCGTGGTTGGCGGAGCCGAGGAGCAGCAGCACGTTGGCGCCCTCGGGGACGTCGATGCCGCCGATGCTCGCGGGCTGCTTGACCTTGCGCTTCCAGGCGAACACCGGCGTGCTGATGCGCAGCATCTCCTCGACCGCCGTCGGGATCAGCGAGCGGTCGGCGCACAGCTCCTCCCAGCGCGCGCGCTGGAGCAGGAGGTCCTTGAGGCCGCCGCCGAGCAGCGCGGTGGTCGTCTCGTGTCCCGCGGTCAGCTGGGTGTAGACCAGCCCGGCCATCTCCTCGAGGGTGATCGAGTCGTCGCCGTCCTGGTAGACGCGGACGAGATCGGTGGGGAAGTCGTCCTTCGGCTCCTCGAAGCGCGCCTGCACGAGGTCGTTGCAGTAGCGCCAGTAGGCCACCAGGTTGCTCGCGTGATGCGCCTGCTCGGAGACCGGCGCGTCGCCGAAGTTCATGTAGACGCGGCTGGCCGCCCACTCCTTGACCTTCGGGACGTCCTCGTCCGGGATCCCGAGCAGGCGGAAGATGACGCGCGCGGGCAGGTCGTAGGCGAGGTCGGCGATCCAGTCGCCGTGGCCGCGCGGCGCGAAGGCGTCGATCATCTCGATCGCCATCTCGCGGATCTGCGGCTCGAGCGCCGCGACGCGGCGCGGCGTGAACGCCTTCTTGATGAAGCCGCGCAGGCGGGTGTGGTCGGGCGGCTGGCGCGCCGACAGGCCCGAGTACGCCGTGAAGCCGCCCTCCTCGAGCACCTGCATCACCTCGGGCGGGCGCGCCTTGTACGGGGCCTGCGTGTTCTCGGACGAGAACGTCCTCGGATCCTTGAAGATCGCGTGGATGTCCTCGTAGCGGGTGACGACCCAGTAGCCGAGCTCCTCGCTGAAGAACACGGGCTCCTCGGCGCGGGCCCGGGCGTAGAAGTCGAACGGGTCCGTGAGGTCGAAGGGCCGGAAGTCCTTCGCCACGTCGTGCATGGGGCAGGCGGGCGCAGGGGCCTGCGCCGGCTCGGCCATGTGTGCTCTCTCCACGAGGGAAACCGTATGGGTCGGTGCCGGCGCCATCAATAGGGCTTTGCCGCGCTGTGAAAGCCTGCGCCTATCATGGTCGGTCGTGGAGCTCAGGCAACTGCGCTACTTCCTCGTCGTGGCCGAAGAGCTGCACTTCCGCCGTGCCGCGGAGCGCCTGCACATCGCCCAGCCCAGCGTGAGCCAGCAGATCCGCACGCTCGAGGACGAGCTCGGGGTCCGGCTCTTCGACCGCGACCGTCGCGGCGTCGCCCTCACCGCCGCCGGCTCGGCCCTCCTCGACGACGCGCGCGACGTCCTCGGCCGCGCCGCGCTGGCCGCCGAGCGGGCGCGCGCGGTGGGCGCCGGGCGCCACGGCCGGCTGCGGCTGAGCCTCACGCGGTCGCTCACGGGCGGCCTGGCCGGTGAGATCGTGGGCGCGTACCGCGCGCGCTACCCGGACGTCGCGCTCGAGCTCGAGGTCCGGCACACGATGCACTCCGTCGAGCAGCTGCGCGCCGGCGCCATCGACGTCGCCTTCGTCCGCCCCCCGCTCGCCGACCCGGACATCGAGGAGCTGGAGCTCGGCCGCGAGCCGCTCGTGTGCGTCCTCCCCACCCGCCACCGGCTCGCCCGCCGCCGCCAGGTCAGGCGCGAGGAGCTCGCCCACGAGCCGCTCGTGTGGTGGCCCCGCGAGCACGGCCCCGGTCCGTGGGGCCAGATGCTCACCGGCGTCTACGGCGACACCTGGCCGGCGATCGCGCGCGTCGAGCCCGAGGAGGAGCGCATCGTCTCCGCCGTCGCCGAGGGCGCCGGCGTGAGCTTCATCATGCTCGAGCGGTCCCGCTCGCTGCGCGTCCCGGGCGCCGTCTAC
>JAXDHC010000078.1:0-6943 GCA_034664705.1 Solirubrobacteraceae bacterium | reverse complement strand
CCGGCAGCGCCGCCAGCGACGAGCGGCGCCCGTCGACCTGCGCGGTGGCCGGGATCTCGCCGTCGAAGCGCGGCGGGATCGCGCGCTCCAGGCGCAGGTACAGCGTGGCGCGCGCGCCGTCCTCACGCACGAGGTACGGACGGCCGGCGAAGGTCGGGGTGGCCGGGTCGGCGGGCGGCGGCTGCGCGGCCGCGGTGGCGGGCGCGGCGAGCGCGGCGGCGGCGAGGAGGAGGACGGCGAGGCGGCGCACGTCTCGGGAACGGGCGCGGCCGCGCGAAGGTTGCGGGCGGGCATTACGCTTGGCGCACGATGGCCGAGCTCACCGTGTACGAGAAGCCGACCTGCACGACGTGCCGCAAGCTGTCCGCGCTCCTGGCCGAGCGGGGGATCGACGCCGAGCGCGTCGACTACCACGTCACCGGCCTCACCGAGGCCGAGATCCGCGACCTGCTCGCCAAGGCCGGCGCCGGCCCGCGCGAGGTGCTGCGCACGCGCGAGCCGGCCCACGCGGAGCACGTCGCCGGGCGCGACCTCACCGACGACGACCTCATCGCGCTCATGGCGCAGCATCCCGAGCTGGTGCAGCGCCCGATCGTCGTGCGCGGCGACCGCGCGGTGCTGGCCCGCCCGGTCGAGCGGGTCCTCGAGCTGCTCGACTGACCGCGTCATGGCGGCGCCATGGCGGTTGCGGCGCGGCGTCCGCGTCCTAGTCCGCGCGCGGACGGACCGTGTCATTCGTGGATCTGCACTGCCACCTGCTGCCGGGACTCGACGACGGCGCGCCGAGCCTGACCGAGACGATCGCGCACACCCGGCGGCTGCAGGCCGACGGCGTCGGCGACGTCGTCTGCACGCCCCACGTCAAGCGCCTCGAGTTCCCCGGCGTGGCGGTCCGCGAGATCGCGGCGCGCACCGCGGCGGCGCAGCGCGCGGTCGCCCACGCGGGCCTGCGCGTGCGCCTGCACCCGGGCGGCGAGCTCGCCCACCCCGACGCGCTGGAGTTGACGGCGGATGAGCTCGCGCTCATCGCCCAGGGCCCCGCCGGCGCGCGCTGGGTCCTGCTCGAGTGCCCGTTCGCCGGGCTCGACGAGGCCTTCGCCGCGGCGTGCGCACGGCTGACCGGGCTCGGGTACGGCCTGCTGCTCGCCCATCCCGAGCGCGTCCGCGGGATCGGCGCGTCCGGGCTCGAGGGGCTCCGCGCGCTGCTCGCCGGCGGCGCCCGCGCCCAGGTCAACGTCTGCTCGCTGCTCGGTCGCCACGGGGTGGCCGCCGAGGCGACCGGCGTCGCGCTGATCCGCGCGGGCCTCGCCTGCTGCGTCGCCTCCGACGGGCACCCCGGCAGCCGCGAGCACACCGTCCGCCTGGGCTTCGAGCTCGCCCGCCGGGCCGGCATCGGGCGCTCCGCGGCGCGGCGCCTGACGCACGGCAGCCCGCTGGGGCTCCTGCGACTCGGCATGCCGCGCGCGGCGCCGGCGGCGCACGCGGCCTGAGAGGAGGCGGGGGGCGCGGCCCGGCGGCTCAGCGCCGCTCGGGCCAGCCCGGGTCCATCTCGAACTCCTCCTCGCCGAGCGAGAGCACGATCGGCTCGGCGCCGCCGGCCCGCGCCGTGATGCCGAGCGGCGCGTCGTCGTCGCTCGTGCGGAACTGGACCATGGCGACGTTGGCGCCGCCGAGCATCCCGGCGAGGTCGCGGACGGCCGCCGCGACGTAGGCCACGGCGCCCGGGGGCGCGGCGACCTGCGCCTGCGCCACGTCGACCTCGAAGGGCGGCAGCTGGCGGATGTCCGGCAGCGCCGGCGGGGCGACGTCGAGCTCGATCGCGTGCGGGAGCATGACGGTGCGCCCGCCGGCCTCGACCTCGGTCTGGCGCAGCTGCCCGCAGTCCACGACGGCCGGTCCCTCGCCGGGGCCGCCCGCGACGATCGCGACGGCGCGGATGGCCCCCGAGCGGTGGAGGAACTCGCGCAGCAGGACGACCACCTCGTCGAGCGGCCCGACGGAGGCGACGAGCTCGGGAACCTCGTCGTCGCCGGTCATCTCGCCCCAGGATAGGTGGCCGTCAGCCGTCGAGCTCGGTGGGCACGACCTCCAGCGCGCGGAGATCGCCGGCGCGCACGACGGCGAGCTCCAGCGCCCGGCCGATCCGCTCGGCGGTCATCAGCCGTTGCAGGTCGTCGGCCCGGCGCAGCGCGATCCCGTCGAGGTCGACGATGAGGTCCTCCGCGCGCACGCCGGCGTGGGCGGCGGGGCCGCCGTCGACGACCTCGATGACCTCGAGCCCCTCGCGACGGCCCAGCCGGGCGGCGACGCGCGGCGGCAGCGGCCGGGGCCCCACGGCGACGCCCAGCCACGCGCGCCGGACGCGGCCCTCGGCCATGAGCGTCGCCACGATCCGGCGAGTGGCGTCGTTGATCGGCACGGCGAGGCCCAGCCCGACGCCGGCCACCGCGGTGTTCACCCCGACCACGCAGCCGCGGCCGTCGGCCAGCGCGCCGCCGGAGTTGCCCGGGTTCAGGGCGGCGTCGGTCTGCACGACGTTCTCGACCAGGCGCTGGATGCCGCCGGGCCGGCCGACGGGCAGCGAGCGCCCGAGCGCGGAGACGACGCCGGCCGTCACCGAGCTCGCGTAGCCGTGCGGGTTGCCGATGGCGACGACGAGCTGGCCGACCTGCAGCGCGCCCGCGTCGCCGAGGCTCGCCGGCACGAGGTCGCCCGCGTCGGCGCGGAGCACGGCGAGGTCGGACAGCGGGTCGCGCCCGACGACGGTGAAGCGCAGGTCGCGGCCGTCCACGAGCGAGGCGGCGCCGCCGGAGGCGCCCTCGACGACGTGGGCGGAGGTGAGCAGGTAGCCGTCGGGGGCGATGACGACGGCGCTGCCGCCGCCCATCGCGGTGCGCCCGCCGCGCACGCGCCGGCCGACGCGCAGGTTGGCGACGCTCGGCGCCAGCTCCCGGGCCACGGTCGTGACGACGCGCGAGTAGGCGTCGAGCGCCTCGGCGTCCGGCACAGGCGGCGGGGCGGAGGGCGCCGCATCGGCGCGCTCGCCGTCGCGGCCGGAGGCGTCGACGGAGGTGTCGACGAAGAGAACGCTTGACATGAAGCGAATGTATCAAGCGGTCAGTTTCGGCTCGGAGGACGGGCGGCCCCGGTCGATCCTCGTCCAGAGAAGCCGGTCCCCGGTTGAAGACGCCGGCGTTGCGGCCGATGGCCTGGGCGTGCTCCGCCTCATCCACGAACGCCTCGCCGAGCTGGCCCGCGGCGGCTACCGCCACCATCCCGTGACCGCGGAGGTGCGCCTGGACGAGCGAGCGGCGCGGACCATGAGCTGCCCCGAGTGCAACTACCGCGGGCTGCACTTCACCGCGCTCGCCCATCCGGCGCGCCCGGGGCACATCTCGCTCGCCTGGTGCGACCTCTGCCGCGTCGCGATGGACGTCCACGCGCCGCGGCCCCCGGCGAGCGCCGCGCCGCGGGGGATGCGCGTCGGTTCCTCCGTGGCCTGAGGACGGCCTCGGGCGCCGGTAGGTTGCCGGGCATGCCCGACCCGAGCCCCGGCTTCGCGCTGCACGGCCCCACGCTGACGCTGCGCCCGCCCGTGGCCGAGGACGCGCCCGCGCTGCTCGAGCTCGCCGGCGACCCCGACGTGACGCGGTGGTTCTCGTGGGGGCCGTACACGAGCCTCGACCAGCCGCTGAAGTACATCGAGCGCCTCGCGGGCCAGCGCGAGCGCGGCGAGCAGCTCGACCTGCTCATGGTCCATCGCGAGCACGGGCCGGCCGGGATCACGGGGCTGTCGGAGTTCTCGATGCGCGACCTGCGCTGCATGGTGGGCACGTGGTTCGGGCGCGGCTTCTGGGGCACCGGCGCCAACCGCGAGTCCAAGGCGATGCTCGCCCACCTCGCCTTCGCCGTGCTCGGCATGCACCGCCTCGGGTCCTACTCGAACCCCGACAACGTGCGCTCGACGCGCGCGCTGCTCGGCGTCGGCTTCCGCCAGGAGGGCGTCCTGCGCGGGTGGCATCGCCACGGCGAGCGCTGGCTCGACGTCAACGTCTTCGGCATGCTGCGCGCCGAGTGGGAGGACGGCCCGCTCGCCGGCGTGCCGGTCACGGTCGACGGCGCACCGCCGCCGGCGTTCGTCGCCGCCCCGGCCGCGCGCGCGTAGACGCCCGCGCCGCCCGGCCGCGTGGGGACATCGGTGTGCGCGCCCGTGCTCATCGGCCTCGCCGGACGCGTCGCCGCGCCCGACGCGCGCGCCGGCGCCGTATCGATCGTCACGACGCTCGCCTGCCTCGGCTTCCTCGTGGGCCCCGCCGCCGTCGGGCTGCTCGCTGACGCGCTCGCTGCCCGCGGCGCGGGCGGCGGTCGCCGGGCCCGGCGACCCTACGCGCGGCGCGACTCCCAGCTGAAGCCGCGCACCGCGAAGAAGATGCCGGCGATCGTCCACACCGCGATCACGGCGAGCGCGCTGAGGTTGTCCGACAGCCCGTGGCCGGTCACCATCGCCGATCTGAGGCCGTCGATCACGTGCGTGAGCGGCAGCGCCTGGGCGATGTCGCGCAGGAACGCGGGCGTGTTGTCGACGTCGAAGAAGACGCCAGAGATGAAGATCGCCGGCAGGAAGATGATGTTCACGTAGGCCGGCGCCGCGTCGAAGTTCGGGATGACATGCGACCAGGCGACGCCGAGCGCGGCGAGGCAGACGACGCCCGCGACGAGGAAGATGCCGAGCTCCAGCCAGTCCTTCGGCCAGCCGATGCCGAAGAACAGGCGCCCGGCGAGGACGACGAGCGCCATCTGGATCGCCGCGTTCGTCACCGCGTTCGCCGCGATCCCGGCCAGGTAGGCGCCGCTGGGCAGCGGCGTTCCCCGCATGCGCTTCAGGACGCCCTGCTCGCGCAGGAACGTGAGGTTCATGGCCAGCGCGGTGAACGTCGTGGACATGAGGCTCATGCCGGCGATGCCGGGCACGATGATGTCCAGCGCGTCCTGGTTGCCGCCCAGGATCGCCCCGAACAGGGCCAGGAACAGGAGCGGCAGGAAGAAGTTGAAGAACGCCGCCGTCGGGTTGCGCCAGAACATCCGGCGCTCGAGGCGGTACTGGTGCCACGCGAGGACCGCCGCGTCAGCCACCGGTCGTCGCCTCCTGGGCCACCTCGGCCGTCAGCTGCAGGTAGACGTCCTCGAGCGTCGGGCGCGTCACGGACAGGTCCTGGAGGCGCTCGTCGCGGGCGAGCGCCGCGCTCGTGAGCTGGTGCAGCAGCGCCGTGGGGTCCTCGGTCTCGCGCGTCACGAGCTCGCCGTCCTCGGCGCGCCACGTCACGCGGTAGCGGGAGGACTCGGCGCCGAGCGAGGCGGGCGGCCCCTCGGCCACGATCCGCCCCTCCTTGACGATGGCGACGCGGTCGCACAGCGCCTGCGCCTCGTCGAGGTAGTGCGTCGTCAGGAGCACCGTCTTGCCGAGGTCCTGCAGCGAGCGGATGACGTCCCACGCGGCGCGGCGCGCGGCGGGGTCGAACCCGGTCGTGGGCTCGTCGAGGAAGATCAGCTCGGGGTCGCCGACGAGGGCGAGCGCCAGATCGAGGCGGCGCAGCTGACCGCCGCTGAGCGTCCGGGTGTAGGCCGAGGCCTTCTCGGTGAGGCCGGCGAGGCCGAGAACCTCGTCTACATCGCGCGGGGCAGGGTAGAAGCGGGCCCAGTGCTCGATCGCCTCGCGGACCGCGATGTGGCGGTACATGCCCGTGCTCTGCAGCACGATCCCGACCCGCGCGCGAAGCTCGCGGGCGCGCTGCTGCGGGTCGTGGCCGAGCACGGAGACGATCCCGTTCGTGCGCGTGCGGTACCCCTCGAGGATCTCGACGGTCGTCGTCTTGCCGGCGCCGTTGGGCCCGAGCAGGCCGAACACCTCGCCCGAGGCGACTTCGAAGTCGATGCCGCGCACGGCCTCGTTCGGGCCGTAGGACTTGTGCAGATCGCGGACGAGGATGGCGGGTGCGGTCGTGCTCACCGCCGTGGATGATGGCGACGATGCGCTGCGCGTGCATCGACATCGGTTCCAACACCACGCGTCTGCTCGTCGCCGAGCCCGACGGCGTCGGCCTGCGCGAGGTGCTCGCGCGGCGCATGTTCGTGCCGCTCATGCCGGGCCCGGACGGGCGGATCGCCGCCGAGGCGGTGGGGGTGCTCGCGACCGTCGTGGCCGCCCACGCGACGGCCGCGCGCGAGTCCGGCGCCGAGCGGGTGCACGCGGTGGCGACCGCCGCGATCCGCGACGCCGCCAACCGCGACGCCCTCTGCGAGGCGGTCGAGCGCGAGTCCGGCCTGCGCGTCCGCGTCCTGAGCGGGGCCGACGAGGCGCGGCTCGCCTTCGTCGGCGCCACGGCGGCGCTCGGCGGTCCGCCCGACGCGATCGTCGGGGTGGCGGACGTGGGCGGCGGGTCCTCCGAGCTCGTGGTGGGCACCCCGGGCGGCGGCGTGGCGTGGTTCGCCTCGCTGCCGGTTGGGTCCGGCGTGCTCACGGCCCGCCACGTCCGCGCGGACCCGCCGACGGCGGCGGAGCTCGCCGCGCTGCGCGACGCCGCCGACGCGGCGTTCGGCGCCGTGGCCGCGCCCCGGCCCGTCGCGGCCTACGCGGTGGGCGGGAGCGCGACCTCGCTGCGGCAGCTGTGCGGCGGCGAGCTGTCGGCCGCGGCGCTGGAGGCGGCGCTCGAGCGGCTCGCCGCCTCGCCGGTGCGCGAGGCGGCCGGGCGCCTGGACCTCGCGCGCGAGCGGGTGCGCCTCCTGCCGGCGGGGCTCGTGCTCCTGCGCGCCGCGTCGGAGGCGTTCGGCGGGCTGCCGCTGCAGGTCGCGGGCGGCGGGCTGCGCGAGGGCGTGCTCCTGGAGCTCGCCGGTGGCATGATCGGAGACGCATGACCGACGTCAGCACCGCTCCGGCTACGCCCGA
>JAXDHC010000077.1:0-3505 GCA_034664705.1 Solirubrobacteraceae bacterium | reverse complement strand
AGGGAGCCCACGTCGTCTTCGTGGGCGGCGAGCGGGCCGAGCGCACGCTCGTCCCCGAGGCCGGCTACCCGCTGGAGCCGATCGCCGTGGAGGGCCTGAGCCGCTCCAACCCGCTGAAGGCGGCGCGCGCCGCCGCCAAGGCGGTCGCCGCGGTGGGCACGGCGGCGCGGATCCTCCACCGGGTGAGGCCCGACGCGGTGATGGGCGGCGGCGGCTACGTCGCGGGCCCGGTCGGCTTCGCCGCGGTCGCGCGGCGCACGCCGCTCGTGCTGACCGAGGCCGACAGCCACCTGGGGCTGGCCAACCGCCTGCTCGCGCCGTTCGCGCGGCGCGTCTGCCTCGGCTTCCCGATCGCCGGCCGCGACGGCGAGCGCTACGTGCACACCGGCCGCCCGGTGCCGCCGCCGGCGACCGACCGCGCCGCGGCCCGCGCGCGCTTCGGCATCCCGCCGGACGATCGCTGCGTGCTCGTCTTCGGCGGGTCGCTGGGGGCGCGGTCGATCAACGAGGCGGCGGTGCAGGCGTTCGCCGACGCCTCGTATCGCGTGCTCCATGCGGCGGGCGCCCGCGACTACGCGGCGTTGCGCGAGCGCGTCCCGGGCGACGGCTACGACCTGCGCGAGTACATCCGCGACTTCGGCGACGCGCTGCTCGCGAGCGACCTGTGCGTGGCGCGCGCGGGCGGCTCCATCTTCGAGGTGGCCGCGCACGGGCGCCCCGCCATCCTTGTGCCCTATCCGCACGCCGCCGGCGATCACCAGACCGCCAACGCGCGCTGGATGGAGCACGCCGGAGCGGCGATCGTCGTCTATGACCGCGAGCTGACGCCGGAGCGCCTGCGCGCGGAGGTGGATGCGCTGTTCGGCGAGCCGGAGCGGCTTGGCTCGATGGGCCGCGCGTCGGCGGCCCTGGCGCGGCCGGACGCGGCTCAGCGGATCGCCGCTGAGCTGCTCGCCGCCGCCGGCGCGTGAGCGCTCGGGACGTCGGCGCGGGCCGTCGCGGCGCCGAGCAGCACGGCGCCGATCACGAGGATCGCCGTCGGCAGGGCGCGCCATCTGGCTGGACGGACTTGCACGTGGATGACAACCCGTCAAGGACCCGAAAGGTTGCGGTGCGCCGCGCTGCGATAGACGTTCCGTGCATGGCGACGAACGGCGAGCGGGCATGAGCGACCGGCCATGGTCCGGGCGGCGGCTGCACCTCGTCGGCCTCGGCGGCGCGGGGATGAGCGGCTACGCCCGCGTGGCGACCCAGCTCGGCGCCCGCGTGTCGGGCTCCGATCGCGCCGACGGGCCGGCGCTCGCGCCGCTGCGGGCGCTGGGCGTCGAGGTCCACGTCGGCCACGCCGCCGCGAACGTCCCGGCCGGCGACGACGTGGAGGTCGTCCACTCGACCGCCATCCCGCCGGAGAACCCTGAGCGGGCCGCGGCCCGCGACCGCGGGCTCGCGGACCGGCCCCGGGCCGATCTGCTCGCGCAGCTGAGCGCCCTGAAGCGCACGATCGCCGTCGCCGGCGCGCACGGCAAGACGACGACGACGTCGATGATCGCCCACGCGCTGCTCCGCTGCGGGATGGAGCCGGCGTACCTGATCGGCGGGGCGCTGCGGACGACCGGCCACAACGCCGACTGGGGGGCGGGGGAGTGGCTCGTCGTCGAGGCCGACGAGTCGGACCGCTCGATGCTCGCCCTCGACACCGACGTGGCGGTGGTGACCAACGTCGAGCTCGACCATCACGCGACGTACGGCTCGCTCGCCGAGGTGCGGGCGGTGTTCCGGGCGTTCCTGGCCGCCGCGCCCGCGGCCGTGCTGTGGGACCGCCCCGACGTCCTCGCGCTGCGCGACGGCGCCCCGCACGTCGCCTTCGACGTCTCCGCGCCGGTGCTGGAGGCAGGCGGCTCGCGCTTCGCATGGCGTGGGGTGGACGTGCAGCTCGCCGTCCCCGGCGAGCACAACGCCCGCAACGCCGCGGCGGCGCTCGAGGCCTGCCTCCTGGCCGGGGCCGATCCGGCGCGGGCGGCGGCCGCGCTGGCCGACTTCGCCGGCGCGGGGCGGCGCTTCGAGCGCCTCGGCACGACGCCCTCGGGCGCGCTCGTGGTCGACGACTACGCGCACCACCCGACGGAGGTGGCGGCGACCATCGACGCCGCCCGGACGCTCGCGCCGCGGCGCGTCGTGGCGATCTTCCAGCCCCACCTGTTCTCGCGCACGCAGCGGCTGGCCGCGGAGTTCGGCGCCGCGCTCGCGCGCGCCGACGTGCCCGCCGTCCTGGACGTCTACCCGGCGCGGGAGCGCGCGGAGGACTTCCCGGGGATCAGCGGGCTGACGATCGCCGAGGCGGCGGCGGACGCCGGTGCCGGGCGCCCGGTGCTCTGGCTGCCGGACTTCGCGGCGGCCGAGCGCGCCATCGCCCCGCGGCTGCGCGACGGCGACCTGTGCCTCGTGCTCGGAGCCGGCGACGTCGACGCGCTCGGCCGCCGCCTGGTCGCCGGGCCCGGCTAGTCGCCCCGGAGCGCGGCCTCCGCACGCGCCAGCCCGTGCGCCTGGACCTCCTCGAACCACGTGGCGACGTGCTCGCCGGTGTTCAGGATGTGCCCGGTCATGAGCTCCCGGGCGGCGGGCCCGTCGTGGAGCTCGAGCGCGCGGACGATGCGCTCGTGCTGGACGACGTTGACGCGGAGCAGGTGGCTGTTGTGGCTGACGGCCGACCAGCTCGCGTCGCCGGGGCGCAGGCAGCGGTGCATCACGTCGCTGATCGAGCGCTGCAGCTGCAGGTTGCGTGAGGCGGTCTGCACGATGCCGTGGAGCCGGTCGTTCGCGCGGACCCACTGGCGCGCGCCCTCGATCCGCCCGCTGCCCTCCTCGGGGCGGGCATCCGCGAAGGTCTCGACGGCGACGCCGAACAGCGCGCTGGCGTCGGCCAGCTCGGCGAGCTCGGCGTCGGTGATCCAGCGGGCCGCCAGCGCGGCCGCGAAGCCCTCGAGCTCCGCGCGCACGACGTAGGCCTCGCGCAGGTCACGGGCGCTCGGGCCGCGGACGATCGCGCCGCGATGGCGCACGAGCTCGACGAGCCCCGCCGCCTGCAGCTTCCGCAGCGCCTCGCGGACGGGAGTGCGGCTGATCCCGAACTCCTGGGCGAGCTGCTCCTGGCGCAGGGGCCTGCCGAGCTCGTACTCGCCGGTGAGGATCCTGAGCTGGATCGCGTCGGCGATCTCGTCGACGAGGTCTGCCACCGAATGCAACGGCTCGGGCGCCACTCGTATCTCCTCCCCTCGCGGCTCGGGAATCGAACCACGCCGCTCCACCGACCTCCCGTGCCGCTCACCCTACACGCTTGTTGGATCCACTTGCAATTGAATTGGATGCAATATAGGTTCAGTCGCATCCAATCGTTCCAGTCGGGGAGGAGACCCCTGTGGACAGAGGTGTGCGTTGGGCGCCCGTCGTGGCGCTCCTGATGGCGGTGGCGCTCGGCGTCGCGGCCTGTGGCGGCAGCGACGAGCAG
>JAXDHC010000076.1:0-21068 GCA_034664705.1 Solirubrobacteraceae bacterium | reverse complement strand
TGATCGTGGGGGTGACGCTGCGCCTCGCCCTGTGGTCGACGCTGCTCGCGCTCGCGATCGGGCTGCCGCTCGGGCTCGTGCTGGGGCTCGGGCGCTTCCGGGGACGGCGCGTCGCGCTGGCGTTCGTCAACGCCGGCCTCGGCCTGCCGCCGGTCGTCGTCGGCCTCGTCGTCGCTCTGCTGCTCTTCCGCGGCGCCCCGCTCGGCGGCCTCGAGCTGCTGTACACGCTCAACGGCGTGATCGTCGCCCAGACCCTCCTCGCCCTGCCGCTCGTCGCCGCCCTCACCGCGGCCGCCGTACAGGCGCTGCCCGGCGGGCTGCTCGAGCAGGCGCGCGCGTTCGGGGCGTCGCGGGCGCAGGTCGCGGCGCTGGCGCTGCGCGAGGCACGCGTCGGCGTGCTGGCGGCCACGATCGCGGCGATGGGCTCGGCGTTCGCGGAGGTCGGCGCCGTCGTGCTGGTCGGCGGCAACATCGACGGCGAGACGCAGACGCTCGCCAGCGCCGTCCTCGTGCGCGTGTCGGCGGGCGAGTACGGCCGCGCGATCGCGCTCGGGACGATCCTGCTCGGGATCATCCTGCTGCTGTCGGCGGCGCTGACGCTCGCCCAGCAGCACGAGCGGCGCCCGCTGCTCGGCCGTCCGTCGTGACGGAGCCCGTGCTGCGCGCGCGCGGGGCGGCGATCGCGCGCGCCGGGGTCACCGTCGTCCACGACGCGGACGTCGACGTGCGCCGCGGCGAGGTGGTCGTGCTCATCGGGCCCAACGGGGCCGGTAAGTCGACGCTCCTCGCAGCGCTCGCGGGGCTGCTGCCGGTCCGCCACGGCACGGTCGAGCGCCACGGCCGCGTCGCCGCGATCCTCCAGGCCCCGGCGCTCGCGCGCCGCTCGGCGCGGGCCAACGTCGAGGCGGCGCTGGCCTGGTGGGGGGTGCCGCGGCGCGAACGCCACGAGCGCGCGCTCGCCGCGCTGCACGCCATCGGCGCGCGCGATCTCGCCGAGCGCCCCGCCGGCGCGCTCTCGGGCGGCGAGGCGCGGCGCGTGCACCTCGCGCGCGGGCTCGCGCTCGGGGCCGACGCGCTGCTGCTCGACGAGCCGTTCGCCGGCCTCGACGCGCCAACCCGCGCCGAGCTGCTCTACGACGCCGCCTCGGCGCTGCGCGACGAGCGCCGGGCGACGCTCGTCGTCGTCCACGACCGCCTGGAGGCGTGGGCGCTGGCGGACCGCGTGGTCGTGATCCTCGACGGCCGGATCGCCGCCGACGGGCCGCCCGCCGCGGTGTTCGGCGCCCCGCCGACGCCCGCCGTCGCGACGTTCGTCGGCTTCGCCGGGCGCCTCCACGAGGACGGTGCGGTGCGGATGCTCCGCCCGCAGGACGTGGCGATCGACGCGGGTGGGCCGCTGCGCGGGCGCGTCACGCGCCTGGTCCCGGTGGAGGACGGCGTGCGCGTCGAGCTGGCGCTCGAGACCGGGCGCATCGTGGCGACGGCGCCCGCCCCGGGGCCGGCGATCGGGGAGCTCGTCGGCGTGCGCCTGCTCGGCGGCGTGCGGTTCCCGCGCTCGACCTGAGTCGCCGGCCGGCTCAGCCCCTTGCGCGCACGACGAGCAGGGCGACGTCGTCCACCGCGACGTGGCCGGGCTGGTCGACCACGGCGTCCTCGACGCGGTGTGCGACGGCGGCGGCGTCCAGGCCGGCGCAGCCCTCGAGCAGCGTGGCGAGCCGCTCCATGCCGAACAGGCCGTCCGGGGTGCGGCTCTCGGTCACGCCGTCGGTGTACAGCAGCAGCGTGTCGCCCGCGGCGAGCCCGAGCTCGACGTCGTGCAGCGACGGCGCGTCGACCGCGCCGAGCAGCGTGCCGGGCGCGCCGATCGCCGCCACGCCCGCGCCGGGCCGCAGGAGCAACGGCGGGGGATGGCCGCCGATGGCGAGCGTCAGCCGCGCCGCCGCGCGCCTGACGTCGAGCGTCGCGTACACCGCCGTGCAGAAGTCGTCGCCGGGCTCGGTGCGCAGCAGCGCCTCGTTGACGACGCGCAGCACGGCGCTCGGGCGCTCCTCGCTGACCGCCGCCGTGCGGATGCTGTAGCGCAGCAGCGCGGTGACCGCGGCGGCCTCGGCGCCCTTGCCGCGGACGTCGCCGATCGCGACGCCCCACCGGCCGCCGCCGAGGTCGAAGACGTCGTAGAAGTCGCCGCCGACCTCCGAGCCCTCGCCGCCCGCGCGGTAGACGGCGGCGAGGTCGATCCCCGGCACCACTGGGAGATGCGGTGGGAGCAGGCTGCGCTGGAGGGCGACGGCCACGCGCCGCGTGGCGCGCTCCGCCGCCTCGGCCGCGACGCGCGCCTCGTGCTCGCGCTCGAGCAGGCGCGCGAGCTCGTCCCGGCTGCGCCGGCGCTCGGTGATGTCGCGGATGAAGCCCGCGAACAGCGGCGGCCGGTCACGCCCGATGCGCGTGATCGTCAGCTCGACGGGGAAGGTGCTGCCGTCGGCGCGCATGCCCTCGAGCTCGATCCGGCGGCCGAGGATCGTCGGCTCGTCCGTCTCGGTGAACCTGGCCAGCGCCCGGCGGTGCGCGTCTCGGAGGTCGGGCGGGATGATGAGCGTGGCGAGCTCGCGCCCGACCGCCTCGTCGCGCGCGTAGCCGAACGTCGCCTCGGCGGCCGGGTTGAAGTCGACCACCCGCCCCTCGTGGTCCATCGTGATCACGCAGTCCAGGGCGGCCGCGACGATCGCGTGGCTGCGCTCCTCGGTGATCGCGAGGCGCTCCTCGGCCCGCACGCGGGCGACGTACTGGCCGATCTGGCGCCCGACCGTGCGCATGAGGTCGAGCTGCGCGCGGTCGGGCTCGCGCAGCGTGCGGCTGAAGAACTCCATGACGCCGAGCACCCCGGTCGGACCGACGACGGGGAGGATGACGGCGGCATTGAGCTGGGCCTGCTCCGTGAGGTCACGCCGCGGGAACTCCGGGCCGGTCGACAGGTCGCTGATCCAGTCGGTCTCGCCGGACTCCCACACGCGTCCGGCAAGCCCGACGCCGCGCGCGAACGTGAGCCGGCGGTTGCGCAGCGTGAACTCCTCGAGCGCCGGATCGGGCCGGCTCCAGCTCTCGCGCCAGCGCAGCAGGCCGTCGCGCTCGTCGACGATCCACAGCGCGCCGACCGACCAGTCGAACGCCTCGGCGATCAGCTCGAGCAGGCGCCGCGCCGCCTCCTCCAGCGTGGCCGCCTCCGCGAGCACCCGGACGAGCGTGTACTCGGGCCGCGGGGCCGAGGAGCTGGCAGCCGGGGGAGCCATGCCCTCCCGAGCATATGAGGTCGTCTCGCCGCCCGACCGCAAGGCTCGGCGCGCGGCTGCGTTCACGCCCCCATGACCCGTCTGCGCAGGCTGCTCCTGCTCGTCGCGACCACGTGCGGCGCCCTCTCCGCCACCGCCGCCCCGTCGATGGCCATCGTCGGCGGCCAGGACGCCGCCGCCGGCGCGTATCCCGCCGTCGCGGAGATCACGTTCGGCTCCTCGTTCCTGTGCACCGGCACGCTCATCGCGCCGACGTGGGTCCTCACCGCCGGGCACTGCGGCTCGGTGACCGGCTCGGCGGTGGCGTCGCCGGCGTCGTGGCCCGCGCCGCTCATCGACGTGCGCATCGGCTCGAGCCGCTCCGGCCAGGGCGAGCGCGTCCCGGTGCAGCGCGCGGTCGTCGAGCCCGACTACCTGGCCACGGCGGGCTACGACGTGACGCTGCTGCAGCTCGCCGCGCCGTCCACGAAGGCCCCGGCGAAGGTCGCCGGCGCCGGCGACGGGGCGCTCTGGTCGCCCGGCGTGCTCGAGACGATCGTGGGCTGGGGCACGACCAGCGAGGGCGGCGACACGCCCGACATCCTGCAGGAGGCGCAGGTCCCGATCACGACCGACGCGGACTGCGCCGTCGCCTACGGCGACTTCGACGCGACCACGATGGTCTGCGCCGGCTTCCCGGAGGGCGGCGTCGACACCTGCCAGGGCGACTCCGGCGGCCCGACGTTCGGACGCACGGCGGCCGGCGAGCTCAAGGTCGTCGGCGCGACGAGCTTCGGCGAGGGCTGCGCGCGGCCGAACCGGCCCGGCGTCTACGCGCGCGTGGCGGACACCGCGCTGCGCGAGTGGATCCGCTCCGAGGCGCCGGAGGGCGTGGACTGAGGGCCGCGGCGTCTGCGCTGCGGCCCGCTGCGCGGGCCGTGCCGGACTGGGCCGTGGCACCGTGGGTCAACCCGCCGGCCGGCGAGCCGGGCTGCCAGCCCGCTCGCGCAGGCATGGCGCCACCGCCCCCGGGTCAGACCCCTCGACGCCGACGCCGCGCACCGCACGACACGCCGGCGTGCAGCGCCACGCCCCCTCGGTCCGCCGGCGCCCTAGCACCGCGCGTACGCCCCGAAGAACCGCCTCGTCGCCACACGCTCGAAGCCCGGGAGCGGCAGCGCCACCCGCACCGGGTCCGGGCTGAAGCCGTAGCGCAGGAACGCCGTGCGCTCCGTGGCGTAGATCGCCACGCCGCGGCGGATGCGCGCCCGCTGGGTGCGGTCGCTGCGGGCCACGACGTCGGCGGGGCCGGCGTCGAGGACGAAGCGCACCTCGGGCACCAGCTTGTGGTTGGGCAGGGACACCGGGCCGCAGCGCCGGGCCGCGCGCACCGCGGGGTCGCGCAGCAGGGCGACGAGCGCGGCGTGCGAGTCGCCGCGGAAGCGCAGCTCGGCCGCGAACCGGCGCGGCGTGACGTGCGTGACGGTGAACGCGATGCCGTAGAGCACGATCAGCCCGGCGGCGAGCGCCCACGCGCGGCGGGCGCGGCGCGCGCGCGGGAGCAGCGTCCAGCCCGCGACCGCGACGGCCGCGAAGACCATGAGCATCAGCGCGGGGACCAGCAGGTAGCGGAAGATGACCGACAGCCCGCTGACGCCGACCAGGGCGAACGTCGCCAGGCCGACGACCAGCAGGGCGAGCGGCACGCGGGCGCGGCGGCGGAACAGCGTGGCGGCGAGGCCGATCCCGAGCACGCCCGCCGCCACGACCGGCGTCTTGTCCAGCCCCCGCAGGAACGTCAGGGTGGAGCCGGGGATCGCGGACGCCTCCTGCCGGCGCCCGAGCTCCTCGGCCAGGCCGCTCGTGTGGGTGAGCGAGAAGAGCGGATCGCCGGTCACCGCGAGGTCGACCGCCGCCCAGGCCAGCGGGGCCGCCGCGACGAGCGCGGCCTGGCGCAGCCGCCGCGGCCACCCCGTGGCCGGCGCGCACCACAGCAGGTACACGCCGCTCAGGATCCACGCCTCGGGGCGAAGCAGACCGGCGGCCAGGAGCAGCGCGAGCACCGGCCCGCCGCGCCGCGGGCGCGCCGCCTCGAGCGCGGCCGCCCACACCACGAGCGCGAGGGAGGGGATGTCGACGTACGCGCGCAGCGCGAGGAAGGGGAAGTCGAAGCGCGTGCACAGGAGGACGGCGGCGACCGCGCCGACGAGCGGCGCGAACGCCACCGTGGCGAGGCGGTACAGCCCGGCGACGAGGGCCACGAAGGCCGCGAGCGTCGCGCCGACGAGAAGCCGGTCCGCGCCGTCGCCGGCGAGCGACAGGAGCGCCGCGAAGGCGATCGCGAGCGGGTGCTGCGTCGGGGCCCGGTAGGCGTCGAAGGCGGGCGCCGAGCCGTGCAGGACGTCGCGCGCCCAGACGAGAGAGGCGTATGAGTCGTAGTTCGGGTACGTCGGGTACGCGACGAAGCCCGCGGCCGTCACGACGGCGAGCGCGCCGAGCGCCAGGACCGGCCACGCCGGCGCGTGGCGGCGCCCGCGGGGAGCGCCCTGGCCGCTCCGCGGCGGCCGGCTGAGCGTCGCGCCTGCCATGCGCAGCCGCGAGTCTAGACCGCGTCGGCGCGGACCATGACGCAGTCGAACTCGAGCACCCGCGCCGTCCGCGTCTCGCGACTGACCGGATACAGCGCCGTCACCTGGAAGCCGGCGGCCTCGTAGGCGAGCAGCGCCTCGGGCAGTCGCGGCATGCCCTCGTAGATCGTGAGCAGCGCGACCTCCGACTGCATCGCCACGATGTCCGCGGCGCGCGCCCCGAGCCCGGCGAACACCTCGACGTCGTAGCCCTGCGTGTCGAGCTTGAGGTACGCCCGCGGGGCGGCCACGTCCGCCAGCACGTCGTCGAGGACCGTGTCGAGGCGGCGGACCGGGACCGCGACGGTCCGCGGCTCGCGCAGGCGCGCGTACCGCCGCGCCCCGAACGGCGTCGGCGCGCGGATCGAGCTCAGCGTTCCCGGCACGACGTTCATCGCGACGACGCCGTCCTCGCGACCGAGCGCGTAGGGATGCACGCTCCACCGCGGGTCGTCCCGCGCGGCGCGCTCGAGGGCGGCGAACGCCTCCGGCACCGGCTCGAACGACACGATCCGCCCGGTGAACCCGCTCCGGCGCAGCGTCTCGGCGAACTGACCCCGGTTGGCGCCGACGTCGAGCACCCAGTCGACGCGGTAGGCCCGCAGGATCGCGGCGACGTGCTCGTGCGCCGCGTGGCGCGCGAGGCCCTGCTCGACCTCGGCCCAGTGGCGCCGCGCGAGCGCCGGCTGGGTGGCGAGCACGGCGCCGGGGCCGACCTTGCGCAGCTCGACCGCGTCGCGGCGGGCGAGCAGCACGCTCCGCGGCCCGGCCGTGGCCGCGTCGAGACCCACGGCGCGCAGCGCGCGGAGGAGTCGTCTGCGCCAGGTCGCGGGCATGCGGCGCCGAGGCTACCCGGCGCTCGCGCCACCGCCGTGCGGCGGGCGCGGGCTCAGCCGGGTGGGCCGCCGGAGATCCAGCGTGCGCCCGCGGCGGCGCAGGGTCACGCGGACGCGGTAGGTGCCCGGCGCGGCCGGGGCGCCGCGGTCCGTGCGCCCGTCCCACTGCAGGCGGACCCGGCGGCCCGCCGGCACGGCGCGCGCGGCCGCGAGGCGGCGGACCGCCGCGCCGCGCCCGTCGACCACCGCGGCGTCGACGATGTCCGCGCGCGGCAGCGTGAAGCGGATCTTCACGACGTCGCGGTATCCGTCGCCGTTGGGCGTGATCAGCGGCGTGACGGTGACGCGGCGCACGAGCGCCGGGGCGTCCTTCGCGCGCTGGGCGACGACCATCGCCCCGAGGGTCGCGATGGCGAGGACGCCGAGGATGAGCTGGGCGGTGCGGGTCACGCGCGGGTGGGAGCTTGGCAGTCGCGCAGCCGGTAGATCGTCACCGCGGGGCCCGGCCGCTCGTAGGCGCTGGGCTCGTAGAGGTGGGTGGAGAGGTCGAAATCGAACGGCACCGGCGCGGCGCCGCGCCGGTACGGCGACGCCCGGAACTCGACGCGCGACTCGCGTGCGAGCCGCCGGTAATACGCGTCGATCCGGGGGTCGCGGCGCGCCCGGGCGCGCTCGCGGACGTCGCTCGTCGACACGACGACGCAGTAGCCCGCGCGCCGGTAGCGGTCGATCCGCTGCGGGCGCAGCGACACGATGAAGCGCGTGACGCTGCCGGCGCGGAACGTCGCCGTCTTCGGCGGCGGCCCGAAGCCGAGGCGCAGGCGGCCGCCGAAGTAGCCGACCGGGAACGCGGGCTCGACGACGACGCGGGCGCCGCGCGGCAGCGCGGCGAGCAGGTGCTCGCGGGTGAGCTGGCGCGTGTCGGTCCGGCCGAGGACCCGCGCCGTGTGGAGGTCGATCGCGACCGGCTGCGCGAGGACCGCCGCGAGGAGGACGACGAGCGCGCCGGCGCGGATCGCCGGGCGGCGCGAGACGGCGCCCGCCAGCCGCGCGAGCGCGACGCCGGCGAACAGCGCGAGCACCGGGTAGGCCGGCATGAGCCAGCGCGCGAACGACCGGCCCGCCGTGCTGAGGTAGACGAACAGCAGCAGCGGGAACAGGGCGAGCAGCACCGCGCGCGTGCGGTCGCGCCGCCACTCCCACACGAGCCCTGCGGCCGCGGCCAGCGCCGCGCCCCAGCCGAGGCCCCACGTCAGCGTGCGCAGGTAGAAGACGTCGGTCCCGTGCTGCGCGGCCGGGCCGTGCTTCGGCAGGCTCGCGGCCTGCTGCTGGACCTTCAGCTGGTACAGCGCCACGCGCAGGTCGAGCAGGAAGTACGGCGTCGTGGCGAGGAAGACGACGGCGGCCAGCGCGAGGCCGAACGCCGCCTCGCGGAGCACCCCGGGCTGCCCGCCGCGGGCGCGCAGCCACGCCGCGACGAGCAAGGGGACGACCAGCAGGCCGGCGGTGTACTTCACGCCCACGGCGAGCCCGATCGCGGCGCCCGCGAGCAGGAACCAGCGCCGCGCTCCGTCCTCCCGCACGCGGATCGTCGCGTACAGCGCGAGCGCGATCGGCAGGAAGACCGCCACGTCGGTCAGCGCGAGGCGCGAGTAGGCGACGGGCAGGAAGGCGAACGTCAGCACCGCGGCCGCCGCCACGCCGGCCGCCGGCCCCCAGAGGCGGCGCCCGACCGCGAAGACGCCCGCCGCCCCGAGCAGGCACAGCACCGTTGCGAGGATGCGGCCGGTGAGGAACGCGCCCGTCGGATCGCGCGCGTAGGCGGCGGCCACGTCGCCGCCCCCGGTGAGGCGCAGGACGCCGTGCAGGAGGTACGTGAACGCCGACGGGTTCTGGAAGTAGTGGGGGTTCAGGTCGCCGCCGAACATCGCGACGGCGCGGCTCGTGAAGTGGAACGCCTCGTCGGCGTGGTAGACGAACGGCAGCCCGTGGGCGATGTTGTCCAGGCGCAGGAGCAGGCCGCCCAGGAGCACGAGGCCGAGCGCCAGGATCGCGGCCACCGGCGCCGGGGCCCGCGCGCCCGGCGGTGGCGCGCCGGCCACGGGCGCGGCGGGGCCGGCCGCCGGATCAGCGGGAGGTGCTGCGTCCCGGGGCGCTTCGCGGGCGGAGGCCATAGAGCTTCTTCTTCCCCGTGAAGAAGATCATCCTCGTGTCGGACACGACCGGGTTGTAGGCCCCGTCCCGGCGGCGCATCAGCATCTTCCCGGTGCGCGCGCCCAGCCCGGTCGTCGTCCGCAGGCGGGTGTTCGAGAAGTAGACGACGTCGCCGACCACGGTCGCGGCGCCGGAGATCGAGCCACCCTCGCGGTGGCGCCACCGCACGCTCCCCGAGCGCGCGTCGAGGGCGTAGAACGTGCCGTCGTAGGAGCCGATGTAGACCGTCGGGCGCCCACCGCGCACCTGGGCCACCGCGGGCGACGCGTACACGTAGCCACCGGTCTGGTGGCGCCACGCGAGCCGGCCGTCACGCGCGGCGAACGAGTACACGAAGCCGTCGGTGTTGCCGAGGTACACGCGCCCGTAGGCCACCGCTGCCGTCGCGTAGAACCGGCCGGACGTCAGGCCCAGCCGCGCGCCGTTCGTGCCCACCTGCCAGACGGGGCGCCCGTCGGCCTGGCGCACGGCGTACACGCGCCCGGCGTAGTCGCCGAAGTACAGCCGGCGGTCGGTCAGGGCGAGGCCGCCCTTGACGGCGCCCTGCGCGCGGAAGCGCCAGCGCGTCGCGCCGTCGGACGCGCGGAGCGCATACACCGTGCCGTCCTCGGTGCCGAAGTACAGCCGCCCGGAGTCCAGCAGCGGCGAGGACTCCGAGCGGCTCGGCAGCGGCCGCGACCACAGGACCCGTCCGTCGCGGGCGCGCAGCGCGGCGACGCGCCCGGCCTGCCCGGGCGACCGGGCCAGCAGCGTGACGTACACGCGCCCGCCCCCGTAGGCCGGGGCCGCCGCCGCGAGCACGCCCATCCGGCGCTTCCAGCGCACGCGGCCGGTGTCCTTGGCGATCGACCAGAGGAAGCCGTCGTCGTCCAGCAGGTACAGCCAGCGCCCGCCGATCACGGGGCTGAACTCGATCAGGACGCCCACGTTCACGGCCCACGTCGTGCGGTAGGGCGGGCGCAGCGCGGCGCCGGCGGGCAGGTGGCGGCGGCGGTCCTTCGTGTAGCCGTAGACGGGCCACGTGAACCGATCCACGGGATCCTCGGTGGCCCTGGGCGGCGGCGCGGGGGGCGCGGCCGTGTCGGGCTCGAACGGGACGTCGGCGTTGTTGACGTCGCCGGGCTGGCGGAGGACGACAACAGCGGCCGCGGCGGCGAGCACGAGCGCCGCGAGCCCGACCGCGACGATCACCCGCCGCGCGGTGAGGCGCGGTCGCACCGGCGACATGCGCGGCAGGGTAGCCGAGCGACCCGGCGGAGCCGCCGGTCGCGCCGCCGCCGGCGCGCGGCGTGCCGTGGCCGCGGGCGCATCGCGTAGGCTTGCCCGCCAGCGAGGCTGAGGAGCGCCGTGGCCGTCAAGGTGAGTGTCGTCGTCCCCGTCTACAACCCGGGTCCGCACATCGACGACTGCATCGCGTCCCTCGTCGGTCAGTCGCTGCCGGCGAGCGAGTACGAGGCGATCTTCGTCGACGACGGGTCGACCGACGGGACCGGCGAGCGCCTCGACGCGCTCGCCGCCGAGCACCCGAACGTCCGCGCGATCCACATCCCGAACTCGGGGTGGCCCGGCCGCCCGCGCAACGTGGGCGTCGACGCGGCGCGCGGCGAGTACGTCTACTTCGTCGACAACGACGACTGGATCGGCGACGAGGCGCTCGAGCGGCTGTACGCGACGGCGGTCCGCACGGGCGCCGACGTCGTCGTCGGCAAGGTGGTCGGCCAGCGCCGCCAGGTGCCGCGCGAGCTCTTCCGCCGAAACCGCGACGACGCGACGCTCGAGCGCGACCCGCTGCTCACGCTCCTCTCGCCGCACAAGCTCTTCCGGCGCGCGTTCCTCGACGAGCACGGCCTGCGGTTCCCCGAGGGGCGTCGCCGGCTCGAGGACCACGTCTTCGTGCTGCCCGCCTACTTCCTCGCGGAGCGCATCGCGGTGCTGAGCGACTACCCCTGTTACCACTGGGTCCGCCGCGACGACCGCACGAACGCCTCGACGCAGCGGGCGGACAGCGGCTACTTCGACAACCTCCGCGAGGTCCTCGACATCGTCGAGGCGCATACCGAGCCGGGCGCGTTCCGCGACCGCCTCCTCAGCCACTGGTACCGGTCGAAGATGCTCAACCGCGTCGGCGGCGGCCGGTTCCGCGCCTACCCCGACGACTACCGCGCCGAGCTCTTCGATGAGATCCGCGCGCTCGCCGCGGAGCGCTTCGGGCCGGGCGTCGAGCGGCGGCTGTCGGCCATTCTGCGGATCCGCGCGGCGCTGCTGCGGGCCGGGCGCTTCGACGGCCTGCTGGCCTTCGCGGAGGTCGAGACGGGGTGGCGCGCCCGGCTCGACGTGCGGTCGGCCGCGTGGGACGGCGGCGTGCTGTGCGTCCGCGTGGCCGCGACGATCGAGGACGCCGAGGGGCGGGCGCTGACGTTCCGCCGCGAGGACGGCCGGCTGCGGCTCGCGCTGCCCGCCGGCATGCCCGGCGCCGAGGATGTGACGCCCGCCGCGCGCGACGTCGAGGACGAGGTGCCGCGCAGCGCCCTGCGCGCCTTCGTGCGCGACCGGGCCGGCGGCGAGGAGTTCCTGCTCCCGCTCGAGTCCCGGATCGACCTCCGCGAGGACGGCGACGGGACGACGGTGCATCTCGAGGGCGTCGTGCGGCTCGACCCGCGCACGGCGGCGGCCGGTGGGCAGCTGCGGGCGGGGGTGTGGGACGCCTACGCGCTCGTGGCCAGCTGCGGGCTGTCGGTGACCGCGCGCATGGCGGCGCCCGGCGGCGCGATGGCGCCGCCCGCCGTCGTGGGGAACCCCGCCCGGGTCGTGATCCCGTACCGCACCGTGGCCGACAACCTCAGCGTCGACGTCGGCGAGGCGACGACGTCGCTGTTCGCGGCGGCGCGACCGCCCGGGGAGGGTGCGGCGAGCGTGTCGTTCGACGGCGCGGGCATCGACGTCGCGCTCGACGTCCCCGTCGCGATGGCCGCCACGGACGTCGCCGGCGGGGCGCAACTGCTCCTCGCGGCGGCCGACGACGGCGCCGCACGCGTCGCGGCGCCCGCGCGCCTCGTCGCCGCGGCGGGCGGCGCGCGGCTGGAGAGCCGCGTCGGCTTCGCGGCCGCGCCCGCGGCCGACCGCGTGGCGCCGGGCACGTGGGACCTGTCGGCCGCGCTCGGAGCGCGGCCCGCGGCGCTCGGCCTGAGCCTCGAGGTCGGCGACGACGGAAGCGCGGCGATCCGCCGCACGCGGCGGCGCCCCGTCAGGGAGGCGCCGGCCAGCGCCTACGTGGCGACGCCCGCCGCGCGGCTGCGCCGCCTGGCCCGCGGCATGCCGCCGCTGCGCGCCGCGGTCAGGGGGCTGCGCCGGGCGCGCCGCCGGATCCGCGGCTGAGGCCGCCCTCAGCGCCCGCCGCGCAGCGCGCCGGCGACCTGGCGCAGCCAGCGCCGGCGCGGGCGCCCGAAGCTCTGCTCGAGCGAGCCGCGCAGCGCCGCCATGCCCTCGGCCCGCCCGGTCCCCGCCGCGCGGGCTTCGCGCAGCAGCGACCAGAACGGCGCCGCGAGCACGGCCTGCGGATCCAGCGCGCCCTCGCGCTCGATCACGGCCGGGGGCACCGGCTGCGGGTCCGGCGTCACGCACTCGGCGATCAGCTCGTCGCAGCGCGCCGCGAGCACGTCGCTCGTGGGATCGGCGCCGAGTACGACGAGCAGCCCGGTCGGCTGCGTGTCGACGCGCAGGCAGACGAGGTCGGGGCGCTCGCGCTCGAGGACCGCGGCGATCTTGTAGACGTCGCCGGTCCATGCCTTCGTCTGGCGGTCGCGCGCGGCCTCCTCGATGCTGCGCGGCAGGATGTCGTCGAAGACGATCGCGGTCGTCCAGTCGGCGTGACGCTCGACGTTGATGAAGTCGCGCAGCACGTACTCGAACAGGTGCATCCCGTCGATGAACGACAGCGCGACGCGCCGGCCGTCCAGCGGCGCCAGGGGGTCGGGCCGCGCGAAGTACTCGTCGCTCGTCGTGCGGAACAGCGCGACGTCGCAGTCGAGCTCCTTCTTGATCGCGAAGGCCGGGTCGATCCCGACCGTGCGCGCGCGCGACAACGCGAGGCTGTCGCCCTGGCGGATGCCGACCTCGAGGTAGGTCGGTGGCTGCAGCGCCTCGTGGACGCCGCGCAGGAACTTGAGGTAGCGCACGCGCGGATCTCCCTGCGGTCGGCCGCCAGACTAGAGGACGCGGGCGCCGGCGTCGTCCCCGGCCCGACCGTCCACGGACGTTGCTCAGCGCTCGCTGCGCTAGCGTGGCTCGACGGGAAGCGATGGGGAGGTGAGGCTTCTGAGCAGCGACGACGCCGATGCGATGGCGGCGACCGCCGCGCGCGCGAGCGCCGTGGGGACGGTCGCCGTCGCCGTCCGCGCCGACGGGCCGGCCCGGCTCGTCGTGGACGTCCGCTGCCCGCCGCCGGCGCCCGCGGCGCCCCACGCGCTGCTCCTGCGCGAGCGCGCCTCCGGCGCCGAGCGCCGTGTCGCGCTCGCGCCGGGCGCCGACGGGCGCCTCGCCGCCGCGCTGGAGCTCGAGCCGGTGGCCGGGTGGGCGGGCACGTGGGATGCGTCCGTCGCCGACGGCGCCGCGTCGGCGCGCCGCCTGCCCGCGGACCTGGGCGACCGCGCCGCGCCCGTCGTCGTCCGCGACGGCACGAGCGCCTGCCACGTCCGCCCGTACGCGACGGAGCACGGGAACCTGAGCCTCGTCGTGCGCGCGCTGCCCGAGCTGCGGCGCCTGGAGCTCTCCGACGGCGGCGCGCTCGTCCTGCGCGGCGCGCTCGCGGGCGCGAGCGGCCCGGCGCGGCTCGTCTGCCGCGCGCGAGCCGGCGGCGACCGCCTCGAGTCGCCGGCCGCGTTCGCGGGCGGCGGCGCGTTCCGCGCCGAGCTCGACCTCCACGGCCTCGTGCGCGACGCGGACGGCCCCGAGGCGTGGGACCTCGCCCTCGCCGTCGACGGCGTCGTGGGAACGCTGCGCATCGGCGTGCGCGCCGGCGACCGGCCCGGCGGGCGGCGCGCGCTCGTCTACCCCGAACGGCGCCTGCGCCGCGACGGCGTGGAGCGCACCGTGCGCCCGTACCTCACGGCGGAGGGCAACCTCAGCGTGCGCTCGCGTCCGGTCGCCGGCCCACGGCGCCGCGCGCTGCCCGCCCCGCGGGGCGGGTGGCGACGGGTGTGGACGGTCCCGGGACGGCCGTCGCTGCGCCTCCTGCGGGCGCTCGCGCTGCGCCTCGCCGGCGCGCTGCCGCCGGCCCGCCACGCCGGCGACCCGCCGGCCGCCGCGCGCACGCAGGTCCGCATCGTGATCCTCCACGCCTACGGCATGGGCGGCACGATCCGCTCGGTGCTGAACGTCGCCGGGCAGCTCGCCCGCCACTGCGACGTCGAGCTGGTCACGGTCCTCCGCCGCCGCGAGCGCGCCTTCTTCCCGCTGCCCGACGGCGTGCGCCTCACCGCCCTCGACGATCGCCGCCCCGGCCGCCGGCGGTCGTGGGCCGCCCGCGCGCTCGGCGCCGTCCCGAGCGTGCTCGTGCACCAGGACGACTACGGCTTCGCCGCCTGCTCGCTGTGGACGGACGTCCAGCTGGTCCGGTGGATGCGCGCGCGGCGCGGCGGCGTGCTCATCACCACGCGTCCCGCGCTGAACCTCATCGCCGCGCGCCTCGCGCCCGCGGACGTCGTCACCGTGGGCCAGGAGCACATGAACTTCGCCGCGCACCCGCCGCGCCTGGCCCGCGAGATCCGCCGCACGTACGCGCGCCTCGGCGCGCTCGCCGTGCTGACCGACGAGGACCGGCGCGACTACGGCGACCTCCTGCGCTCCGCCGGCACCGCGGTCGTGCAGATCCCCAACGCGCTTCCCGAGCTCGACGGCGGCACGTCGGACCTCACGAGCCCCGTGATCGTCGCCGCCGGGCGCCTCACGCCGCAGAAGGGCTTCGACCTGCTCATCGAGGCGTTCGCGCAGGTCGTGCCGCAGCGCCCGGGCTGGACGCTGCGGATCTTCGGCGGCGGCCGCGAGCGCGCGATCCTGCGGGCGATGATCCTCGACCGCGGCCTGCACGACGACGTCTTCCTGATGGGCCCGACGCAGCGGCTCGGCGCCGAGCTCTCGAGGGCGTCGATCTTCGCGCTCAGCTCGCGCTACGAGGGCTTCGGCATGGTCATCGTCGAGGCGATGAGCAAGGGCCTGCCCGTCGTGAGCTTCGACTGCCCGCGCGGGCCGGGCGAGATCGTCACCGACGGCGAGGACGGCGTGCTCGTGCCCGCCGAGGACGTCGACGCCTTCGCCGGTGCGCTGCTGCGCCTCACCGCCGACGAGCACCTGCGGCGCGGCATGGGCGAGGCGGCCCTGCGGACGGCGCGGCGCTACGACGGCGACGCGATCGGCCGCCGGTGGCACGAGCTGGTCGACGACCTTGCCGGCGGCAAGCGCACGTGCGGTGGTGTCGCGTCACGCCATGCGGGGGTACCGTAAGCCGATGCGGCGCGTCCCCACATGGCCGGAGCAGGCGGTCGTCCTGCGCGCGTCGACCCCGCCGCCCTCCCCGAGACCGGCACGACGGCGTGCCGATCCGCGGGAGGGCCGTTGAGCAGATCCGCGCTGCTGTTCGCCACCACCGCTGCGGCGGACGGGGCCCCCGCCGCCGTCCTGCCGGTCGGCGGGGAGACGGCGGTCGGCCGGCTGCTCGGGCAGCTCGGCACGCTCGGCGTGCGCCGGGCGTCGGTGATCACCCGTCCGGAGTGGGTCGGCGCGATCGAGGCGGCGCTCGCCGGATCCGCCGCCGAGGTCGCCGTGATCGCGTCCGGCGGTCTCGCCGAGGACCTCGGCGCCGCCGCGACCGTCGCGCGCGCCGCCCGCGACGAGCTCGTCGTGGCGACCGGCGACATCGTCGCGCACCGCGAGGCCCTCGCCGGCCTGCTCGCCGACCCGCGGATCAACACCGGGATCCTCGCGACCGCCTCGCGCCAGCGCGGACGGTGGTCGTTCGCCACGCGCTCGGCCCGCGGGCGCCTGGTCGGCGCGGCCTCGGCCTACCACCGCGTGCGCCGCGGCAACGCGTTCTTCCTCGGCGTGATGAAGGTCGACCCGGCCGACGTGGAGCGCCTCGCCGCCGGGGCGACCCGGCTCGCCGAGCTGGCCGCCGACCCCCCGGCGAGCTGGGAGCTCGAGCTGGCGCGCAAGGGCGAGGAGTGGCGGCGGCGCCTCTGGCGCGCGGCCGTGCTGCGCGCGACGGGCATCTCGCCGGAGCCGGACGACGCGCCCGAGGCTCCCGAGCTCGAGGCCGAGGACGAGGCGGAGCTCGCGCTGCGCGACCGCGCGGCGCGCGTCGACGCGACCTCGCTCCTCCTCGTCGGCCTCGTCCGCGGCGGCGCCCACGTGTCGAGCAGCTACCTGCGCGGCTTCTTCTACGCCCGCCCGCTCTCGGCGGCCGCCGCGCGCGCGGCCGAGGACGACATGCGCGAGGTCGACGAGGACCGCGTGGCGCTCGACGCCGCGGTCAAGTCGGCCGACGGCTTCTTCACGACCTTCTTCGTCAGCCCGTACTCGAAGTACATCGCGCGGTTCGCCGCCCGCCGCGGGTGGACGCCGAACGCGGTCTCGGCCGTGGCCATGCTCATCGGCGCCGCCGCGGCCGCCGCCTTCGCGACCGGCAGCCGCGCCGGGCTGATCGCCGGCGCCGTCCTGCTGCAGGCGGCGTTCACGATGGACTGCGTCGACGGCCAGCTCGCGCGCTACACGCGCACGTTCTCCAAGCTCGGCGCCTGGTTGGACTCGGTCTTCGACCGCGGCAAGGAGTACCTCGTCTACGCGGGCCTGGCGATCGGCTCCACGCGCGGCTTCGGCGACGACGTGTGGACGCTGGCCTGCTGCGCGATCGCGCTGCAGACTGCGCGCCACATGGTCGACTTCTCCTACGCCGCCGGGCGCCATCACGCGATCGCGGAGACGTCCCACCGCCCGCTCGAGGAGGCCGACGAGATCGCGGTGGCCGTGGACGCGGACCGTCGTCCGGAGCTCGCCGGGGCGGGCGTCCGGGCGCTGCGTCCGGCGCTCGCCGGATCGGTCGCGCCCGACCTGGGGCGCCCGTCGGTGCTGCCGGCCAGCGCGCGGCCCGACGGGCCCGCCGACGCCGGTGCGGCCCCGCCCGCGGCGCGCGCCATGGGCCTTCCCGGCCTCGCGCGGCTCGGTGTCGGGGCGATCACGGCCCTCGAGCGCTGGCCCGCCAGCCGCTGGGCCAAGCGGATCGTGTCGCTGCCGATCGGCGAGCGCTTCGCCCTCATCTCGGTGACCGCGGCGGCCGCCACCCCGCGCGTCACGTTCTCGGCGCTGCTCGGCTGGGGCTCCGTGGCGGCGGTCTACAGCGTGGGCGGGCGCGTCCTGCGCTCGGTGGCGCGATGACGGCGCTCGCGGTCTATCGCGACGACGGCCCGCTGGCGACCTGGCTCGGGCGCACGGCCGGCCGCGCGCTGCCCGCCGGCGAGGTCCCGCTGACGCTCGCCGGGGCGCTGGCGCCGGTCGCGGTGCTCGTCGCCCCGGCGCGCTCCGTCTCCGTCGCCCTGGCCGGCCTCGCCGCGCTCGCGCTCGTGCTGCTCGGCGGCGCCGCCTCGGGCCGCGCGCGACCGGGACGCTTCGCCTGGACGGTGACGCCGCTGCTGCGGCTGCTCGAGTACACGCTGCTCCTGAAGATCACGGTGCTCGCCGAGCCCGGCGCCGTCCCGCTCTGCTACGCGCTGCTCGCCGCGCTGGCCTTCCACCACTACGACGCCGTCTACCGCCTGCGCCACCAGCGCGTCGCCCCGCCCGCGTGGACGCGCGCCGTCGGCGGCGGGTGGGAGGGGCGCATCCTGCTGGCCGCCGTGCTGGGGCTCGCCGGGGTGCTCGACGTCGGCCTCGTCGTGGGGGCCGTCGTGCTCGGCACGGTGTACGTCGCCGAGAGCGTGCGGAGCTGGCTTCACTTCGGCCGCGCCGCCCGGCCGAACCTCTACGAGGACGAGGACGTTCAGGACGCATGATCGGCATGGTCCTCGCCGCCGGCGCCGGGCGCCGCCTCCACCCGCTCACCGACGCGCTGCCCAAGACGCTGCTCGAGGTCGACGGCGACGGGCGGACGATCCTCGACGTCGCCCTGCACAACCTGCGCGCCGCCGGCCTGGTCGACGTCGTCATCGTGGTCGGCTTCGCCGCCGACCGGGTGCGGGAGCGCGTCGGCGATCTCGAACGCCGCCACGGGGTCCGCATCGAGCTCGTCCCGAACGACCGCGCCGAGGAGTGGAACAACGCCTACTCGCTGTGGCTGGCGCGCGACGCGTTCGCCGAGGGCGTCCTGCTCGTCAACGGCGACACCGTGCACCCGCCGAGCATCCAGACGACGCTGATCGAGGCGCGCAACGCGGCCGACGTCGTCCTCGCCGTCGATCGCGAGAAGGCGCTCGTCGAGGAGAACATGAAGGTCCAGCTGACCGGCGAGGGCCGCCTGCGGCGCATCCACAAGGCGATCCCGGTCGCCGAGGCGCACGGCGAGTACATCGGCGTGACGCTCATCGAGCCGGCCGCCGCCCAGCCGCTCGCCGACGCGCTCGAGGCCACGTGGCGGCGCGATCCGTCGCTGTACTACGAGGACGGCTTCCAGGCGCTCGTCGACCGGGGCGGCAGCGTGCACGGCGCGTCGATCGGGTCGGTGGCCTGGGTCGAGGTCGACGACCATGACGACCTCGCGCGGGCGCGGGAGATCGCATGCCGCTGCTAGCGCGGCTCATGACCTGCCCGCTGGCGATCGAGGTGCGCAGCGGCGCCGTCGGCGGCCTCGCGGACCTCCTCGCCGACCAGCGGATCTCCGCCCACGGCGACGTCGCGCTCGTCATCGGTCCCGGGCAGGGCGAGCGGCTCGCCGCGCTGGTGCAGCCGGCGCTCGGCAACGCCGAGGTCCACTCGGTCAACGGCGGGACGGTCCAGTCCGCGCGGCGGCTGGCCGACGCGCTGCGCGACGGCAGCTACGACGCCGTCGTCGGGATCGGCGGCGGGCGCACGATCGACGTCGCCAAGTACGCCGCGAGCCTCAGCGGCCTGCCGATCGTCTCGGTGCCGACGAGCCTCGCGCACGACGGCCTCGCGTCGCCCGTGGCCTCGCTCGAGCACCGCGGCCGCAAGGGCTCCTACGGCGTGCAGATGCCGATCGGCGTCGTCATCGACCTCGACGAGGTCCGCCGCTGCCCGCCGCAGCACCTGCGCTCCGGCGTCGGCGACGCGCTGAGCAACCTCAACGCGGTGGCCGACTGGGAGCTCGCCGGGCGCGAGCGCGGCGAGCGCGTCGACGGCCTGGCCGCGGCGCTGGCCCGGTCGGCGGGCGAAGCGGTGCTGCACCACACCGGCGAGCCGGCGTCGGACCGGTTCCTGACGACCCTCGCCGAGGCGCTCGTCCTCGGCGGCCTGGCGATGGCGGCCGCCGGCAGCAGCCGCCCGTGCAGCGGCGCGTGCCACGAGATCGCCCACGCGATCGACGAGCTGCACGGGGGCGCCGCCACCCACGGCGAGCAGGTCGCCGTGGGCGCGCTCTTCGCGTGCTGGCTGCGCGACGACCCGGTCGTCGAGGCGCTCGACGCCTGCCTGCGCCGCCACGGCGTGCCGCGCCTCCCCGGCGACATCGGCCTCACCGAGGAGCAGTTCGCCGACGTCGTGCTGCATGCTCCGTCCACCCGCCCCGAGCGCTACACGATCCTCGAGCATCTCGACATGGCCCTCCCCGAGATCCGCCACCGCGTGCATGACTTCGTCGTCGCCTTCGATCGCTGACCTCCGCACGGTCACGCAGCCCGACGCGACGATGGGTCGCGCGAGCGCCGAGCACTGGGCCGGGCGGCTGTACATGCGCCGGGTGTCGCCCTACGTGACCCGACTGCTCCTCGGCACGTCGGTGTCCGCCAACGCGGTCACCGCGCTGATGATCCCCGCGGGCCTGCTCGCCGCGCTGTCGCTGAGCTTCCCCGGCATCCTCGGCGCGCTCGGCGCCGTGATGTTCATGCAGGCGCAACTGCTCTTCGACTGCTGCGACGGCGAGGTCGCCCGGTGGCGCGGCGAGTCGTCGGCCTCCGGCATCTACCTCGACCGCATCGCCCATCACATCACCGAGGCCGCGCTCGCCGGCGCGCTCGGCGTGCGCGCCGCGGGCGGCTGGGACTCGCTCGACGCCGACGGCTGGCCGGCCGTGGGCCTGCTCGTCGCGGTCCTGGTCCTGCTGATCAAGGCCGAGACCCACCTCGTCGGCGTCGCGCGCGCCGAGGTCGGCCTGCCGCGGGCGCCCGACACGCGCAACGCCGCCGCGCCGCGCCCGGGCGGTCTGCGGCGCGTGCGGCGGGCGCTCCAGTTCGCGCCGTTCTACCGCGCGTTCGTCCCCGTCGAGTTCACGCTCCTCGTGCTCGCCGCCGGTGTGGCCGACCTGATCGTCGGGGACCTGTCGGGCACGCGCTGGCTCCTCGTCATCCTCGTCCCCGTCGCGATCGTCACCGCCGCGGGGCACCTCGTCGGCGTGCTGACCTCGAGCCGCCTGCGATGAGCGGCACCGTCGCCCCCGCCGGCGGGCGCGCCCGCGAGGACGAGTTCACCGCCGAGCGCCACGTCTACGAGCCGCACCGTGTCGGGCTGCCGCCGCTGCGGCCCTATGTGCGCGAGCTCTGGCGCCGGCGCCAGTTCGCGTTCGAGATGTCGCGCACGACGCTGCGCGCGCAGCACTTCAACAGCGTGCTGGGCCAGTTCTGGCTGGTGCTGAACCCGCTGCTGCTCACGTTCGTCTACTTCCTGCTCGTCGACATCCTGCGCTCCGGGACCCGCGGCGCGGACTTCTTCGCCCACCTCATGGCGGGGCTGTTCGCCTTCAACTTCCTGAGCGGCTCGGTCACGCAGGGCGCGCGGTCGGTCGTCGGCGGCGGGCGGCTGATCCTCAACACGGCGTTCCCGCGCACGCTGCTGCCGATCTCGTCCGTGCTGACCTCGTTCGTGCGGTTCCTGCCGACGCTCGGGGTCTACGCGATCGTGCACGTCGCCTCCGACCTGCCGATCGGCCCGCACCTGCTGTGGATCTTCCCGCTGATGCTGATGCTCGTCCT
>JAXDHC010000075.1:0-3372 GCA_034664705.1 Solirubrobacteraceae bacterium | reverse complement strand
CGCCTGATCGAGCGCACGCCCGACGAGCGTCGCCGGCGGTGGATCGTCCGGGCCGCCGTCGTGGCCGACCTCGGGGTGCTCGGGCTGTTCAAGTACTACGCGTTCTTCGTCACCGACGTCGATCGGGTGCTGGACGCGGTGCGGCTGTCGCTCCCGCTGCCGCTGCTGACGCTAGCGCTGCCGGTCGGGATCAGCTTCTTCACGTTCCAGGCGATCTCCTACGTCGTGGACGTGTACCGACGCGTCATCGCGCCGTACCCGACGCTCGACGTGGCGATCTACCTCAGCCTGTTCCCCCATCTCGTCGCGGGACCGATCGTGCGCGCGCGGGAGTTCCTGCCGCAGCTGCAGCGCCCGCGTGATCCGACACACGTGGCCGTCGGGCCGGCGGTGCTGCTGATCGCCATCGGGCTCGTCAAGAAGGTCGCGATCGCCGACTACCTCGCGCGGGCGGTCGTGGATCCCGTCTTCGCGGTGCCGAACGCCTACGCCGCCCCCGACGTCGCGCTCGCCTCCTATGCCTACGCGGCGCAGATCTATTGCGACTTCTCCGGCTACACCGACGTCGCGATCGGTCTCGCGTTGCTGATGGGCTTCGTGTTCCCGCAGAACTTCAGCAGCCCGTACCGCGCGACCGGCTTCCGCGACTTCTGGCGGCGCTGGCACATCACGCTCTCGCGGTTCTTGCGCGACTTCCTCTACATCCCGCTCGGCGGCAGTCGCGGCGGCCGGCTGCGCACCGCGCGCAATCTCATGATCACGATGGTCCTCGGCGGGCTGTGGCACGGCGCGGCCTGGACGTTCGTGCTGTGGGGTGCGTTCCACGGGGTTGGGCTGGTCGCCGAGCACCTGCTCGCCGGCCGGCTGCGGCTTCCGGCGTGGCTGCGCTGGTTGGCGACCTTCCACCTGATCGTCCTGAGCTGGCTGCTGTTCCGCAGCCAGGACCTCGGTGACGTCGGCACGATCCTCTCGCGGCTCGTCGCTCCGGGCGCGGCGACGCTGTGGAGCATCCCCGTCGTCGGCGTCGTCGTCGCCGTCATCGCGCTCCAGGTCCTGCCGGCGCGGCCGCTTGACGCGCTGCGCGGCCGCCTCGAGCGTCTGCACCCGGCCGCGCTTGGCGCCGGCCTCGCGTTGGTCATCCTGTTCGTCGCGGCGACGGTGCCCAGCGAGGGCGTTCCTCCCTTCATCTACTTCCGCTTCTGAGGCAACCACCCGTGACCGACATCGAGCGCAGCGTCTACGACCGCCCCGACGGGCGCCGATTCTCCGTACGCGACGCGCTGCTCTGTGTGGGCGTCGCCGCGCTGACGCTGGTCCTGTTCGCCGGTCCCTCGATCCGCCGCAGCGGCGAGCAGATGACGCCAGGCGTCATGCGCTCGATGGTCATGGCCGTCGGCCATCCCGCCGCCTGGGTGGCGGAGCGCCTGCCGTTCGCCGATGTCGGGCATCGGATGACGGCCTGGCTTGCCGACGAGGATCTCGGCACGGACGACCCCGCGGGCGGCGCCGGCGACGCGGCCGCGACCGCGGGCGGCGTGCCCGCGGTCACCGCTGACGCGTTCGATCCGTCCGCGCTCGGCGTGAAGCCTCCCGCGCCCCGCCCGTTGCGCCGCGTGCTCGTGACCGGCGACTCGATGGCGATGCCGCTCGACCAGCAGATCGCGCGCCAACTCGCCGGGGGCGGCGACGTCCGCACGACCCGCGACCCGCACATCGGCACCGGCCTGTCGAAGAGCACGCTGGTGGACTGGCGGCGGCTGTCCGCCGCCCAGGTGCGCCGCACCGATCCCGACGCGGTCGTCGTCCTCATGGGCGCCAACGAGGGCTTCCCGATGCCGGGCCCGGACGGGCGGCCGCTGGCCTGCTGCGACGCCCGCTGGGCGGCAGCGTACGCCTTCCGAGCACGGCAGGTCATGAACACCTACCGCCGCCGCGGGGCCGCGCGCGTGTACTGGCTCACGCTCCCGATCCCGCGCGACGCCGCGCGGGCGCGGATCGCCCGCGCCGTCAACGCCGCGATCGCCGTCGCGGCGACGGCCTACCGCGCGCAGGTTCGCGTCCTGGACATGGCGCCGGTCTTCACCCCGCGAGGCCGCTACCGCGACGCGATGGCCGTCGGCGGGCGCGAGACCATCGTGCGCGAGCCCGACGGGATCCACCTCAACGAGGCCGGCGCCGCCGTCGCGGCGGCAGCGGTCTTCGCCGCGCTGCGGCGTGACTTCCGCCTCTAGGCAGCGGGCCGCCGGCTACGTGAACTGCGTGTAGCCGTGGTTCACGCGCCGGTTGCCGCGCGTGCAGGTCACGGTCGCGTCGAACTGCGTCTCGATGGCGTCGAGGCGGCGCTCGCGGCAGCGGTACCCGAGAACCGTGCTCCGGCACGTCCCCTTGCGCCCGCCGTTCCGGACGCGGCAGGAGTAGTACGCGCGGACCAGTCGCTTGGCCGTCGCGCAGCTGATGTTCTCCACCCGCAGGGCGGTCACGTACGTCGGACCGAGCCTGCGATCCTGCCCGGCCAGGTCACAGCGCGCGAGCGCGCTCGGCACCGCGTTTGCGGTGTCGCCGGTCGCGGCGGCGTCGATGGCGGGGAGCAGGGCAGCGGCTGCGGCGAGTGCGGTACCGAGCTTCACGAGGCGGGGCATTCGGCGGCTCCACGGATGGGACGGCGGGACACGGGGGGCGCATCCTCGCATCCCGCGGGGCAGCAGCGGAATTCCGGGCCAATGCGCACGGTCGTCACTCCGCCGCCGGCAGCAGGCCGGGCCACGTGGTGGCGTCCAGCACACCGGTCGGCGCGAGGCCCTTTATGAGCTGCAGGTCCCGGACGGTGCGCTCGAGATCGCCGTCGAAGAGCGTCCCGGGTGTCGCGGGCCGCCCGAGGCGGACCATCTGCTGCTTGGCCCACAGCACCATGTCGCCGCGCATCCCGCGCCGCAGCACGGGATAGGCGGCCGTCGTGTCGACCGGCGCGACGGCGGCCACCGGCGCGCTGATCGTCGCCCAGTCCGCCGCCCGCGTCTGCTCCCAGTTCCACCAGCTCAGCCCGGCCGCGCCGTAGCCCTGGGCGAGCCGCCGGAACGACAGCACCTGCGCACGTGCCGGTCCGTTCCACAGCTGCCCGAGCGGGCGGATCGGTCGTCCGTAGATGCGGTTGTGGCTGTACGTGCGGGCGAAGGCGGTCGCCACGGGGGCGTCGAGCGCCTTCCAGTAGATCTGCGGGACGTTGAACTGCGCGCCGCCGGGGCCGAGGAAGACGGAGTACGGAAACCGCGGGTGGAGGTCCACGTACGGGAAGCCCGTGAACGCGATCGGATAGCCCGGGCCGACGGCGCCGCGCAGCGCGGTCATGTACGCGCGAGCCTGCGCGTACCGGCC
>JAXDHC010000074.1:0-4561 GCA_034664705.1 Solirubrobacteraceae bacterium | reverse complement strand
GCGGCGCCGGGGAAGCCGGCCGCCGGGACGTAGCGGTCGCGGATGCGGTGCACGACGTCCATCGCCGCCTGCGTGCCCGAGTCCGTGCGCCCGGCGACGCGCACCTGGAGCACCTGCCCGGCGGGGTCGACGAGGTTGGCCCGCCGCGCGAGGGCGCGCGGGACGCTCGCCGGCGCCGCGACGGTCGCGGGCTGCACGCCCGGGTCGCGGCGCAGCTGCGCGACGAGCCGGCGCTGGGCGGCCACGATCGCCGGGTCGTACGCGCCGCCCGGGCGATGCGTGTCGACGACGATCTGGTGCGGGGCGAGCGCGCCCGGCCCGATCGTGCTCTCGAGGACCTTCAGGCCGCGCGTCGACTCCGTGGTGAGCGGGACGCCGCGGTTGTCGCCCCCGGTGACCTGCAGGCCCGTCGCCGGCAGCGCCAGGGCCAGCATGAGCCCGGCGGCGGCCGCGAAGAACAGGATCGGGCGCCGCATGATCGCCGACGCCAGTCGGTGCCAGAAGCCGGTGACCTCCGCGTCCGCGCGCCGCTCGAGGACCCGCCGCGGGATGATCCGCCAGCGGTTGACGCCGCGGCCCATCATGGCCAGGAGCGCGGGCAGCAGCGTCGCCGAGGCGAGGATCGACACGACGGGCACGAGCAGGCCGCCGACGCCCATGGACCGCATGAACGGCAGCGGCATGAACACGAGCAGCGCCAGCCCGATGGCGACCGTCATGCCCGAGAACAGCGTCGCGCGCCCCGCGGTGGCCATGGTCGTCGTCAGCGCCCGGTGGGGGTCCTCCGTGCGCGCGAGCTCCTCGCGGATGCGGAACACGACGAGCATCGAGTAGTCGACCGCGATCGCCAGGCCGATCAGCGCCACGATGTTCGTCACGTAGATCGCCATGTCCATCACGTGGGCGAAGATCCAGACGAGGCCGAGCGTCGTGGGGATCGTGATGGCCGCGAAGACGATCGGCACCACGACGCCGCCCAGGGTGCCGAACATGAAGATCAGCACGATCACCGCGACGGGGATCGCGATCGACTCGCCCCGCTGCAGGTCCTTGCTGAAGATCGACTGCGTGTCGTGGTTGATGGCCGGATAGCCGGACAGGTACGTCCGCGCTCCGCGCGCCGGGCCGATGGCCGCGCGCATGCGCGGCGTGAGCTTGGAGGCGTCCTGGTTCTCGAGCGGCGTGGAGATCTGCGCGTACACGACGCCCCGCCCCGCCGGCTGGAGCGGGCCCGCCTTCGCGCCGGCCACGACGCGCGCCGCGCGGACGGCCGCGGCGGTGACCGCGACGCGGTCGGCGGGCGTGTCCACGCCCGTCGCCACGAGCGTGAACGAGCCGTCGGAGCGGTCGCCCATGCGGTCCTTGAGAAGGTTCAGGCCACGCTCGGACTCGGCGCCCGGCACGCTGAAGCGGTTGGACAGCAGGCCGCCGAGGTTCGACGCGGCGTAGCCGCCGAGCACGAACATCACCACCCACGCGAGCACGATGCGCTTGCGATGTGCGATGACGAATCCCGTCCAGCGGGTCATCGGCTCATGCCACCTCGTCCGTCCCGTGGTCCGACAGGGTCGAGCGACCGAGTCTCCATCAGTCGCCCCGGCCGCCGCAATACCGCGGGCCGGTGTGTCGAGGTACGGACAGCCGTACCTCCGCGATCAGTCGCCGAGCTCCGCCCGCCGCCGGCTGACGTACTCGCGCAGCTGGGCGTCGACCCCCTCGTCGATCGGGGGCTGCTCGTACTCCTCGACCGTCTTGCGCCAGATCTCGCCCGCCCGCTCGGTGGCGTCGCGGCCGCCGTTGCGCGACCAGCGGTCGAAGTTCTCCGTCGAGCTCAGCAGCGGGCGGTAGAAGCACTCGCGGAAGCGCTCGAGGGTGTGCATCGCGCCGAGGAAGTGCCCGCCGGCCCCGACCTCCTGGTGCGCGCCGAACGCCAGCGACGCCTCGTCGATCTGAAGCGGCGTGAACTCGTGCTTGAGCATCCGCAGCAGCTCGATGTCGACGATGAACTTCTCATACGAGGACACGAGCCCGCCCTCGAGCCAGCCGGCGGAGTGCATGACGTAGTTCGTGCCGGCCAGGAACGTCGGCAGCATCGTCATGAGCGCCTCGTAGGCGGCCTGCGCGTCCACGCTCTGGCTCGCGTTCATGCCGCCGCCCGTGCGGAACGGCAGGCCGAAGTGGCGCGCGATCTGCCCGGTGCACAGCAGGCCGATCGCCGACTCCGGCGTGCCGAAGCTCGGCGAGCCCGATTGCATGTCGGTGTTCGAGAGGAAGGACCCGAACACGACCGGCGCGGCCGGCCGCAGGAGCTGGGCCAGCGCGATGCCGGCCAGCGCCTCGGCGATCTGCTGCACGAGGGTCGCCGGGATCGACACCGGCGACATCGCCCCCATGAGCAGGAACGGCGTGATGACGACCGCCTGGTTGGCGCGGACGTACTCGAACATCGCGCCGAGCATGCGGTCGTCGAAGCGCAGCGGCGAGTTGATGTTGATCAGCGAGATCGAGGCGGGCGTGCGCTCGATCGACTCGCGCCCGCCGAACAGGATCTCGCTCATCGCGATCGTGTCGGCGGCGTTCGGGCCCGACGTCACCGAGCCCATGTACGGCTTGTCGGACAGGGTCTGCAGCGCATAGACCATGTCGAGGTGGCGGGAGTCGAGCGGGCGGTCGTTGGGCTCGACGATCGTGCCGCCCGGCGAGTCGAGCTCGGGGAAGGACTGCGACAGCTTCACGAAGTTCTCGAAGTCGTCCATCGTCGCGTCGCGGCGCGTGTCGCCCTCGCGGACGAACGGCGGCCCGTAGACGGAGGCGAAGACCATGTGGTCGCCGCCGATGTGGACGCTGTGCTCGGGGTTGCGCGCCTGGATGTCGAACTCGCGCGGCGCCTTGGCGACCTGCTCGAGGATGAAATCCGGGTCGAACTTGACGTTGTTGCCCTCGACCTGCTGCCCGGCCCTGCGGAACTCGTCGAGCGCCTCGTCGAGCAGGAACTCGATCCCGAGCTCGCTGACGATCCTCCGCCAGCCGCGGTCGAGCACCTCCATCGCGTCCTCGCTCAGGATCTCGTAGCGCGGCATCTTGTTGACGAACACCGGACTCTCCCCTCGTCGATGAACCGGGCGGTCGCGCACTTGACCGCTTGACAGCGAGGGCTAATCTATCTCGCGTGGAACAAGAGTTCCAGAACGTGGGACGACGAGAAGCCGTCCAGGGCACCCAGGCGATCGACCGCGCCGCCCAGCTGCTCACGCTCGTGCTCGACAGCGAGGAGCCGATCGGCGTCGGCGACCTCGCCCAGGCCGCGGACCTGCCGAAGAGCACCGCGTCGCGGCTCGTCTCCAGCCTGGAGCGCCACGGCCTCGTGCGCCGGACCAGCGCCCGCGGCAAGGTGCAGCCCGGCCCGGCGATCCTGCGCTTCGCCCACCGCGGCGCGGTGGACCGCAACCTCGTCGAGCACGCCCAGGCGTCGCTGGACGCGCTCGCCGAGGCCGGCGGCGAGACGGTGAACCTCGCCGTGCCCGGCGTCGACGGCGTCGAGCACCTCGCCCAGGTCGAGAGCCGGCACTTCCTCGGCACCGGGCAGTGGGTCGGGCGCACCGTCGACTTCCACACGACGGCGGTCGGCAAGGTCCTCGTCGCCTACGGCGCCGCCGAGCTGCCCGCCGGGCGCCTGCGCCGCGTGGCGCCGGCCACGATCGTCGACCGCGCCGCGCTGGCGCGCGAGCTCGAGCGCGTGCGCGACGACGGCTTCGCCACCGCGGCCGACGAGCTCGAGCCCGGCCTGACCGCCCTGGCCGCCCCCGTGCACGGACCGACCGGCGACGTGATCGCCGCGCTGTCCATCTCGGGACCGACGCTGCGCCTCACACCCGGGCGGGTGGCGGAGCTGATGCCGGTACTGACCAAGGAGGCCGGCGCGCTCAGCGCGCGGCTGGGCCATCGCGAGGAGGGAGAGAAGGCGGCATGACCCACGACGAGATCCTGCAGAAGCTCTACGACGACACGCTGGTCGGCAACGCCCCGTCGGTGAAGTCGCTCGTCGAGGACGGGCTCGAGGACGGCATGGAGCCGAGCTCCATGCTCTACGACGCGCTCATCCCCTCGCTCGAGGAGGTCGGCGCGCGGTTCGAGCGCGGTGACTACTTCGTCCCCGAGATGCTCATCGCCGCCCGCGCGATGCAGGGCGCGCTCGACATCCTGCGCCCCCTGCTCGCCGAGACCGGCGCCGCCCAGGTCGGCACGTTCCTCATGGGCACCGTCAAGGGCGACGTCCACGACATCGGCAAGAACCTCTGCAACATCATGCTCGAGGGCGCCGGCTTCACCGTCATCGACCTCGGCGTGAACGTCCCGCCCGAGAAGTTCGTCGAGGCGATCGGCGAGCACGCGCCCGACGTCGTCGGCTTCTCGGCGTTCCTGACGACGACGATGCCGATGTTCTAGGCGAACTTCAACGCGCTCGAGAAGGCCGGCATCCGCGACGACGTGATCGTCATGGTCGGCGGCGCCCCCGTGACCCAGTAGTACGCCGACGCCGTCGGCGCCGACGGGTACTCGG
>JAXDHC010000073.1:0-14836 GCA_034664705.1 Solirubrobacteraceae bacterium | reverse complement strand
TCGTGCGCTCGACGGCCGCCTCGCCCTCGGTGATCGCCGCCTCCAGCGCGCCCTCGACGACGTCGACGGTGATGGGGTCGAGCTTGGCCTTGTCGCGCTCGATGCGGTCCCAGTCCTCCTGGGGCCGGGGCCAGTCCTGCACACGCCAGCGGGCGTACTCGGGCTCGACGTAGACCGACTCGTCGAAGACCTCGGGGGTGGTGTCGATGGCCATCTGAAATTCTCCTCCTCTTAGGCGACGCGGTCCAGGGCCAGATGTCCGCTGGCGAGCGCCGTCGCCTGCCAGCCGTCCTCGACGACAACGGTCGAGTCGTACTGCTCGACGATCGCGGGGCCGCGCAGCGGCTCGTCGAGCGCCCAGAGCGGGCGGTCGTGGACGCCGCACTCCACCGGCTCGGCGCCCTGGGCCAGGACGATCGGCCGGGTTGCCTTGCGCAGCGCCTCCCAGCCCAGGCGCTCGCCCTCGCTCGCGCGGCTCCGCGGCCGCTCGAAGCGCCCGAACCCGGTGATGCCGACGTTGACGAGCTCGACCTGCGACTCGCCCTCGTAGGAGTAGCCGTACTGGCGCTCGTGGATCGCGTGGAAGTCCCGGACGGCAACGCCCAGGCCGTCGTCGGACAGGCCGCCGTCGAGCTCGACCGGGACCCGGATCTCGTACGCCTGGCCGGCGTAGCGCATGTCCAGGAACCACTGGAGGGTCACGCCGTCGCCGTCGAACCCCTCCTCGCGCAGCTCGCCGAGCGTGCGCTCGCGCAACTCGCCGGCCGCCGCCTCGAGGACGCCGCGCTCGACGCGATCCTCGCGCATGACGTGCGTGATGACGTGGTCGACGCGGACATCGGACTGGAGCAGGCCCTCCGCGGACGTCGCGCCCGGCGAGACCGGCACGAGGATCCGCGTGATGCCGAGCTCGTCGGCGACGAGCGCGGCGTGCAGCCCGCCCGCGCCGCCGAACGGCACGAGCACGTAGCTGCGCGGGTCGCGCCCGCGCTGGACGCTCACCAGGCGCACCCCGAGCGCCATGTTGTGGACGGCGATGCGCAGGATGCCGCTCGCCGCCTCCTCGACCGACAGGCCCATCGGCTCGGCGATCTTCGTGGCGATCGCCTGGCGGGCGGCCTCCTGGTCGAGCTCGATCGAGCCGCCGAGCAGGTAGGGCGAGATCCGGCCGAGGACGAGGTTCGCGTCCGTGACGGTCGGCGCCTCGCCGCCCTTGCCGTAGCAGGCCGGCCCGGGCGTCGAGCCCGCGCTCTCGGGGCCGACGCGCAGCGCGCCGCTGGCGCCGAGCCAGGCGATCGAGCCGCCGCCGGCGCCCACGGTCGTGAGGTCCACCATCGGCGACTTGATGTCGTAGATGTCGACCTTGCCCTCGCTGAGCAGGCGCGGGGTGCCGTTCTCGATGAGCGCGATGTCGGCGCTCGTGCCGCCCATGTCGAGCGTGAGGACGTCGTGATGGCCGTCCTCCGCGGCGAGCGCGGCGGCGGCGATGACGCCGGCGGCCGGGCCCGACAGCGCCGCGGCGATCGGCCGCTCGATGAGCTCCTGCGCGCGGGCGACGCCGCCGCTGGACTTCATGATCCGCAGCGGGGCGTCCACCCCGAGCCCGCCGAAGCGGTCCTGCAGGCGCCCGACGTAGCGCGACAGCAGCGGCATGAGGCCCGTGTTCAGGCACGTGCTCAGCGTCCGCTCGTACTCGCGATACTCGCGGATGACGTCGGAGGACAGCGACACGAAGCAGTCGGGGTGCTCCTCGAGGATGAGCTCGCGGACGCGCTGCTCGTGCGCGGTGTCGCGGTAGGAGTGCATGAGCGAGACGGCGATCGCCTCGATGCCGAGCTCCTTGTACTCGGCGGCGACGCGCCGCACCCCGTCCTCGTCGACCGGCTCGATCTCGTCGCCGCGGTGGTCGATCCGCCCGCCGACCTCGCGGACCAGCTCGAGCGGCACCACGCGCGGCGGCTTGATCCAGTAGGTGATCGCGCCGAAGACGCCCGGCACGTTCTGGCGCGCGACCTCGAGCATGTGCTGGTAGCCGCGGGTCACGATCAGCCCCATGCGGGAGTACTTGGCCTCGAGGATCGCGTTCGTGGCGACCGTGCTGCCGTGCAGCACCATCTCCACGGCGCCGGCCTCGGCGTCCATCTGCTCGAGCACGCCGCGGATCCCCGCCTCGAACGCCCGCGACGGGTCGTCCGGTGTGCTCGACGTCTTGAAGACGAGCTCCTCGCCCGTCGACCCGTTGAGGGCCACGACGTCCGTGAACGTCCCGCCCGTGTCCACCGCGATCCGCCAGCTCACCCAGCTCTCCTCTGCTCTTGTATACAAGAACGCCGTCGGCATACGCTATGCGGGTTCGTACACGCACGTCAAGCAGGCGCGCGTCGCGCGGATTGCGCGCTTCAGGCGGCGACGGGCCGCACCGACCCGAGCCACTGCTCGAGCTCGGCGGCCGGCAGCGGGCGCGCGATGTGGAAGCCCTGCGCCACGGCGACCCCCGCCCCGGCGAGGCGGTGCAGCGTCGCGGCGTCCTCGACGCCCTCGGCGACCACCGTGAGGCCGAGGCGGCGGCCGAGGTCGACGACGGTCTGGACGATCGCCGCGTCGGCGTCGTCGGTCAGGAGATCGCGGATGAAGGCGCGGTCGATCTTGAGCTCGTCGACCGGCAGGTGCTTCAGCAGGGCGAGCGACGAGTGGCCGGTCCCGAAGTCGTCGAGCGACACCCCGACCCCGCGGCCGGCGAGGCCCTGCACGAGCGCGAGGGCGCGCTCGGGATCGACCATGACCGTGTCCTCGGTGACCTCGATGCGCAGCCGTGACGGCGGGACGCCATGGCGCGCGAGCGCCGCGCCGACCTCGTCGGCCCACGCCGCGTCGAGCAGCGTGGCCGCCGAGACGTTGACCGCGACGCCGAGGTCGAGGCCGCGCTCGCGCCAGTCCGCGCACTGCGCGAGCGCCGCGTCGACGACGTGGCGGGTCAGGTCGCGCATCGCTCCGGTCTGCTCGGCCAGCGCGATGAAGGCGCCGGGCGCGAGCAGGCCGCGGGTGGGGTGCTGCCAGCGCACGAGCGCCTCGACGTCGTGGATCTCGCCCGTGGCCAGGTCGAGCTTGGGCTGGAAGTGCAGGACGAGCTGGTCGGTGCCGATGGCGTCGCGCAACTCGCCGCCGAGCGCCAGGCGCTCGCGGGAATGGCCGTCGCGCTCGCGCGCGTAGAACGCGTGACCGCTGCGCGAGGCCTTCGCCTGGTACATCGCGATGTCGGCGCGCTGGAGCAGCGTCTCCGCGTCGTCGCCGTGCTCGGGGAAGACGGCGATCCCGATGCTCGCGCCGATCTGCACCTCGATGCCGTCGACGGTGAAGCGCTCCTCGAGCGCGCCGCCGATCCGGCGGCCGATGGCCTCGGCGCCCGCGGCGTCCGGCAGCAGGACGGCGAACTCGTCGCCGCCGAGGCGCGCGAGCTCGTCGCCGGCGCGAAGGACCGTGCCGAGCCGCGGGCCGATCTGCGCGAGGACGAGATCGCCCGCACGATGGCCGAGCGTGTCGTTGAGCTCCTTGAAGCGGTCGAGGTCGATGAGGAGCAGCGCGAGGCTCCCGCCACGGGCGTGCGCGGCGCCGAGCCCGGCCCGCAGGCGCCGGTCGAAGTGGCGGCGGTTCGGCAGGCCGGTGAGATCGTCCGTGGCCGCCAGGCGACGGGCCTCCGCCACGCCACGCACGTCGTTGAAGGTCAGCGCCGTCCGCGCCATCGAGGCGAACACGGCGCCGGCCGCGAGCACGACCGCGACCGGGTCCTGCTCGACGCCCGTCGTCATGAGCACGCCGAGCGAGGCCAGCGAGCATGCGAACGGCGGCACGAGGATGGCCAGGCCGGGCGCCGCCGGGCGGGGCGCGCGCGACGGCTGCCATGCCGCGAGGGCCATGAGGACGAGCCCGACGCCCCACAGCGAGTCCAGCGGCGACGCGGCCGCGAAGCTCCCGTCGGCGACGCGCAGCAGGAACACGGAGTCCGCGGCGGCGAACGTGGCGAGGCCGGCGGCGAGCATCCCCCACGCGCGGCCCGCCCGCCAGCCCTGCAGCGCGAAGACTCCGACCGTGAGGGCGACGAGCACCACGTCGGCGATGACGTACGTGGCGTTGACGAGCGTCGCGAGGTGCCGGTCCGGGGCGTGGCCGACGATCGGCCCGACCACCAGCAGCCATCCGACGGCGCCGACCGACAGCATGCCGATCACGCCGTCGAGCCAGAGGCTGCGCCCGGCGCGCTGGAGCGAGGCGCGCATCCGCAGCGCGACCGCGAGATAGGCGAAGGGGTAGAACAGGAGCCACAGCGCGTCCGGGGGCGAGACGACGGCGTCGCTCTCCGGACGGCCGAGCGCGACCGAGACGAGGGCGCCGCTCACCCAGAGCGTCACGCCGACGGCCAGCGCCCACCAGCTGCCGCGCTCGGTGCGGGCCGTCGCGGCGCGCGGCAGCAGGACCGCGGCCGCCGCGATGAGACCGACGCCCATGGCGGCGTCGGCGAGATCGCCGCCGCCGAGTCCCACGGTCGTGTGGAGGAGGTGCACGGCGAGGGCGGCGAGCATCGCCGCGGCGCCGCCACCCGCGATGGCGCGGGTGTGCCGGGCGGTGCCGGCGAGCTCCGGCATGAATCGGGAGACACCTCGCACAGTCGGGCGATCGGCGGCTCGGCCGCCTCATTGAGGGCGACCGGACAACCGTTGGCGACCCGCCGACCGATGGGTGTCCCCTGCGCATACGTTCGTTGCGCCCAGGACCCGGCGGCCTACCGCATGAGCCATGGCACGCAGAGAAGGCGACGAGGGGGCGCCCCTCGGCGAGGCGCAGTCGGCCAACCCGCCGGACGACCCGGAGATGATCGACCCCGACGCCGATCCGCTCGACACCGACGTCGAGGACGCCGACCTCTTCCTCGGCGTCGACGACGACGACCCGGACGACGAGACCGCCTGACGCCACGGGGTCGGCGCCCGACCGCGCTGGTAGCGCGCCGCGCTCCTCGTGGAGTTCGCATCTTCGACCGCGTCAGCCGGCCGCCCGGCGTCGCGCTCGACGCGCTGTCCGAGCGCCCCATCAGCGCTGCTGAGGAAGGCCGATCGCGCCGGCTTCCGCGGCGACCACCTCGCCGGGCACCACGGTCACGCGCTGTCGGCGACGCCCTCCCAGGCCGTCTTCCTCGCCGCGCGGGCGCGCGAGACCGAGCGGCTTCGCCTGGGGATGCTCTCGCGTGCCTGCCGCTGCACCACCCGATCCGCCTGGCGGAGGAGGTCTGCACCGGGCGCATCGACAGCACGCGCTCCCGGCGCTTCGGCTTCCCGGAGATCGAGCTGCCCGTCGAGCCGCGACAGCGGCCCCATCCGCAGTTGCCGGAGACGGTGCGCGACCACTACGTCCGATGCGCCGCCGAGGGCAACGCGAACTCCATCGTCGTCACCGTCCCGTTCGGCGACATGACCCATGCGGAGGCGGAGCGCACGCTCGACGACCTGACGGCCGGGTTCACTGCCGCAGCTCGGCGATGCGCGCTCGCAGGTCGGCCGCGCGGCGGCGGGTGGCCCGCGAGTCGGGGTGGTCGCCGAGCGAGCACCCATGGCCCATGGCGAAGGCGTACTCCCACGAGCCGAGCAGGGCGCGCAGCTCGGCCTCCAGTCGCTGCAGGTCGGTCGCCATGGCCGCAATGACACGACACCCACCGCTGCCGCGGTACCGCCGGGCGGTCGGAAACGCCTCCGACCGGCGGTCCACGCTGGGCTACCCTGGGGCTACGTGGCGATCGTCTCGGGCCTCTCCTTCAGCTACGTGCTGCACGAGCTGCCGCGCGGCCGCTTCCCGTTCCCGCGCTGGCGCTTCGAGCTCTGGCACGGCGCGCGTCTCGAGGCGGCCGGCTGGCGGACGACCGAGCGCGACGCCGCCCGCGCGCTCCGCAACCACGCCTCGCGCGTCGCGCACGGGATGTTCGGGCTCCGCGCGCCCGCAGCGGACCCGGGCTCGGGGCCGGCGCTGCGCCCGGGCGAGGCCATGCGCGTCGAGCACGGCGCAACCGCCTTCTCGCTGGTGCCGCGGGCGCTCGAGGCGCCCGCCGCGCTCGGGCTGACGCCCGGCTGACGCGACGAAGTCGGTCGCCGCGGCTCAGCGGGCCGAGCGCCGCGCGCCCGCGGCGACGACGGCCAGCAGGGCGATCCCGCCGAGGACGCCGGCGGCGGGGATCCGCGGGCGGTCGGCCACGGTCGTCGCCCGCGGTGCGGGCAGGCGCTCGCCCGGCGGCGCGAGGCGCACACAGGTGAAGCGGTTGTCGTGGACGCGCTGCACGGCGTGCCCGGCCTCCTCGAGCGCATGCAGCGCCCGCGCCGGATCGCGGACGCCGGCGACCGCGAGCTCGTCGAGCGTCACGGCCTCCTCGCCCGCCTCGCGCAACAGGTCCAGGAGCACAGCGGTGTCGGTCGCCATCGCCCTGGGTTTACGACGCCGCGGCCCCGTTCCCTTGCGCCGGGCGCGCCCGCCCAGCGCATACTGGGCGCGTGCGCTTCTGGTCCCACGATCGTCACGGGTTCCCGCTGCCCGACGGCCACCGCTTCCCGCTCGCGAAGTACCGCCTGCTCCGCGAGGCCGTCGAGGCCGAGGCCCTCGGCGCCGTCTGCCACTCCGATCCGGCGCCGTGGACGATGCTCGCCGCCGTGCACGACGCCGGGTACCTGGCGCGGGTCCGCGACGGCGGGCTCAGCGTCCGCGAGGAGCGCGCGCTCGGGCTGCCCTGGTCCCCCGAGCTCGTCGAGCGCGGGCGGCGCTCGACCGGCGGCACCGTCCACGCCGCGCGCGACGCGCTGGACACCGGCCTCGGGATGAACCTCGGCGGCGGCACGCACCACGCCGCCTTCGCCCAGGGCCGCGGCTACTGCCTGTTCAACGACGTCGCCGTCGCGGTCGCCGTCCTGCGCGCCGAGGGCCGCCTCGGCCGCGTGCTCGTCGTCGACTGCGACGTCCACCAGGGCGACGGCACCGCCGAGCTGTTCGCCGGCGACCCGGACACCTTCACGCTGTCGCTGCACGGCGGGGCGAACTACCCGTTCCGCCGCGCGACCTCCGACCTCGACGTCGGCCTGCGCACCGGCACCGGCGACGACGAGTACCTCGCCGCGCTGCACGACGCCCTCGTGCGGGCCGTTCCGCTCGCCCGGGCGGACCTCGCGTTCTTCCTGGCGGGCGCGGACCCCTGGGGCGGCGACCGCCTCGGGCGCCTTGCGCTGACCAAGCGCGGCCTGCGCACGCGGGACGCCGTGGTCCTCGACGCCGCCGAGCACGCCGGCGCGCCGGTCTGCGTCGTGCTGGCCGGCGGCTACGCGCCCGACGTCCGGGACACGGTCGACATCAACCTCGCGACGGCGCGCGCGGTCGCCGCGCGGGCGAGCGGCGCTCAGGCCCCGCGCGTCTCGTCGAGCCGCTCCCCGCAGAGCACGACGGCGCGCTCCTGAGCGTCGTAGGCCGCCTGCAGGCGGGCGACGCGCAGGGCGGGATCCAGGTCGCCCTCCGGCGGCGGGCTGGCCTCGACGAGCTCCTCGACCTCCTCGCGCAGGTCCTCGCCGCCGATCGCGGCCGCGACGCGCTGAAGCAGCGTGGCCCGGGCCCGCGCGCCGTCGACGAAGGCGGCGACGACCATCTCGGGCGACAGGACCTCGCCGCGCCCGAACACGCGGCCGTGCAGCACAGCGGGGTTCGCGCGGTTCAGCCGGTCGCGCAGCGCGCGGATCTCGTCCTCGATGCCGACGGCCGCGGCGAGGACCTCGATGCCCTGGGTCACGCCGGTCGCGTCGACGGGCAGCGACGCGCGCATCTCCGGCGAGACGCGGGCGAGCAGCACCTCGTGCTCCACGCGCGCGCGGGCAATCAGCTCCTCGAGCGCTGCCGCGTAGCCGCCGGGCGGGACCATCACGCCCACCACGGTAGGCGCTGCGGCGACCGGCGGAGGCCCCGATGCCGTCACTAGGATCCGTCGGCGATGCCCGAGCCCGCCACCCAGCCCGTCCCCGACGTCCTGACCGCCATCCCCCCGCGGCCCGGTGAGCGCCCGCAGACCGGGCCGGCGCTCCCGCACTTCCAGCTCTCCGACCACGGCGACCTCGAGCAGGCGCAGCACATCATCGACACGATCGCCGCGCTGCCGGCGGTCACGCTCGGCCGCAGCCAGGTGTCGGACCCGCGCAGCGTCGCGTTCCACCTGCCGCTCGATCTCGTCCGCGCGGCGCCGGACCAGGCGCCGCTCGGCGGCGAGTTCGCGCACGTGCACCCGTTCGACGGCGGCAGCCAGCACCTCGTCCTCCCGCTGCCATGGGGCGAGCACCTCATGGAGAAGGGCTGGGCGGAGTTCCATCCCGTCGCCGCGCAGCTGCCGGCGCCGGTCCTCTTCATGGTCTACGGGCCGCGCGACCGCGCCGAGGCCGACCACCTCATCGCGATCACGAAGGCCGCGTACGCCCACGTCCGCGGGCTCGACCCCGCCGGCGTCTGACACGCGCCCGCCCTTGACACGACCGCCGCACCGGCGCACCCCCAGCCGGATGCCCCAGCCACGATGCCCGCGCCGATGACCGCCTTCTGCCGCCGCCTCGTCGAGTCCTCCTGGTTCGACCCGCTGCTGCTCGCCGTGATCTTCGTCAACGCGATCACGCTCGGCCTCGAGACGTACCCGTCGATCGAGACCCGGGTCGGCGACGAGCTGCACCTCGCCAACGACGTGATCCTCGGGATCTTCGTCGTCGAGCTGCTGATCCGCATCGGCGCGCACGGCGGCCGGCTGCGCGAGTTCCTGCGCAGCGGCTGGAACGTCTTCGACTTCGTCGTCATCGTCGCGAGCTTCCTGCCGGGGCTGCGCGAGAACGCCACGCTGCTGCGCCTCGTGCGCCTGGCGCGAATCGTGCGGGCGGTGCGGCTGCTGCCCGACCTGCGCGTCCTCACCGTCGCCGTGGGCCGGTCGATCCCCGGCGTGGCGAGCCTCGCCGTCATCACCCTGCTGCTCGTCTACGTCTACGGCATGGTGGGCTGGGTCATCTTCGACCGCCACGACCCGGCGAACTTCGGCAACGTCGGCCAGTCCATGGTGACGATGTTCGTCCTGCTCACGCTGGAGAACCTGCCCACGTACATCGAGAAGGGCCAGGAGCTGTCGGACTGGACGCTGCTCTTCTACGTCTCGTACGTGCTGGTCGCCTCGTTCCTGATCTTCAACCTCTTCATCGGGATCGTCATCAACTCGATGGAGGAGGCACGCGCGATCGAGCTGCACCGCGCCGAGCGCGCGCTGCTCGACGAGGACGAGTCCAACGACGAGCGCGCGCACGCGGTCGTCCTCGAGGAGCGCCTGCACGCCCTGAAGACCGCCGTGGAGGACATCGAGCGCGAGCTCGCGGTGCAGGAACGCCGACGCCGGTGACTGCGGGGCGCCGCGCCGGGTACCAAGGCGCCGTGTCGATCAAGCATCCCGCCGAGGAACGCCGCGGCGCGTTCGACCGCCTCGCCGAGGCCGGGTCGAACTTCACGAGCTCGCCGGCGTTCTTCGTGCTCTGCGTCGCGATCGTCCTCGCGTGGATCGCGACGTGGTGGGTCGGCGAGTTCGCCCAGCACGTCGTCGCGGACCTGATGGCGGCCGTGACGCTCCTGCTCCTGGCGCTGCTGAAGAACGCCGAGCGCCGCGCCGAGGGCGCGATCCAGCAGAAGCTCGACGCGATCGCCGCGGCGCTGCTCGAGCAGCAGCGCGGCGACAGGACCGGCGCCCAGGACGAGCTCGCCGAGGCGATCGGGCTGCACGACGAGGTCTGACGCCGCCGCCGCGCCGAGTCACTCCGGCAGCGCGAAGCCGGCCGCCCCGAGCAGGCCCGCGCGCCACGCGGCGTGCAGGACGGCGTCGGCGCCGGTGGCCGGCTCGGTCTGCACGACCGTGGCGTCGCCGAGCCGGAGGGCGGTCGCCTCGTCGCCGGCGTCGGCCAGCGCCGCCTCGACGATGTCGCGGGCGCGCCGCAGCAGGTCGTCGTCGATCGGCGCGTCGACGTCGACGACCTCGGGATTGGCCGTCACGTAGCGGTCGATGACCGCCTCGCGGGCCAGGCCGTCCTCGTCGTCGTCCGGGCGGATGGCGTTGTACGCCTCGAGGTACTCGCCGGCGCGCCGCCAGTCGGGCTCGTCGCTGAGCATGAGCTCCAGGCCGTAGCGCGCCACGGCGCTGTCGTTAGGACGTCGGCGGCCCTGCGCCACCCGCCGCACGTCCCCGCGGCCGGCGGTCCAGCACGATCGCGTCGCCGACCGGCCGCTCGCCGGTCGTGTCGGAGGGGCGGGTCACCGGCGTCGAGCCGAGCGTCATGGTCGTCGAGCCGCCGCCGTCGAGGTTGACGGCGTCACGGGCGCCGAGCGCGGCCATGAGCGCCGCGGACTCGGCGAAGCTCAGGCCGACGCTGTAGCCGGGCGCCCGCCCGTCCACGGTCACGAGCAGGAGGCGTCCCGCGCGCGTGACGCCGGCCAGCGTGCGCGGGTTGCGGCGCACCCCGAAGCGGTAGAAGAACTCCGGGTCGCCGGGATGCGTGAAGCCCTCGGCGGCCGCGGTGATCGCGGGCCGCCCGGCGGCGAGCAGGCGCGGCCCGCCGTTCACGATCGCCAGCGCAGGGTCCCGGCGCAGCGGCTGGCGGCCGGCCGAGATGCTCGTGCCGACCCGCACCCGCATGCCGGAACGCGCGTGCGCGCGCAGCCACGTCGCGGCGTCGCCCGTCCCGCCGAGGACCGAGCCGGCGCTCGGGATCGGCCCGCCCGGGGGGCGCAGCGCGGTCACGCGCCCGTCGCGGTCGAGGACCGCCTCGATCTCCGAGCCGCGGTCGGCGGTGGCGCCGAACCAGCGCGTGAACTGGATGAGCTCGGAGGGGTCGGTGCACGTGACGTCGTGCAGCGGGCGCTCGGTCGGCCGGTCGCCCCCGTCGCCGCCGCAGGAGCGGATCAGCCCCGGGCGCCGGTTGCGCCCGTCGACCTCCCGCCGGGCGCCGTCGGACGCCCGGGCGCGCAGGGCGCTCGACAGCGCCACGACGCGCGCGCCGCCGCCGTCGCGGCGCGGGAGGACGAGGTCGGTCCGGCCGTCGACGGCCTCGCTGACGACCTCGCCGGCGATGACCGACAGGCCCGCGAGGTCGCCCGGCGTGCCGTCCTGCTCGCCGATCACGAAGTAGCCGCCGTTGACGGCCGCCGACGCGCCGACGCGGCCGGCGATCGCGCTCACCGTCTCGCGCCCCGGCAGGACGCCGTCGGCGATGGCCGGGGCCACCACGCCGGCGTAGCGGCGCGGATCGACCTCGAGCACGTGCACGCGCCACGGCCCGCTCGTCGGCGTGCCGTCGTCGCTCGTGTGGTCGACGTGCACGCCCGGGACGCTCGCGGCTGTGAGCCGGTCGGCGGTCGCCTGCGCCTCGGCCTGCGTCGCGAAGCGCCCGGCGCGCGCGAAGAAGCCGGTCGGGCCGGGCAGCGGACTGTCCGGCGCGTGGACGTCGACCTCGACCACGGCGGCGTCGACGCCGGCGGCGCGCACGCGCGCGGCAGTGGCGTCGGCCTGGGCGCGGTCGAGCGTGAAGCCGGCGTCGACGGTGAAGAACTGGTCCGCCGGCGCCCCGCCCCGGACGATCTGCGTGGCGGTCAGGCCGGGAGCGAGCGCGCGCGTGCTGCGGCTTTCCGGCAGCCCGGCCGGCCCGAGCGGGAGCTCCTGCGCCATGGCGCCGGCGGCGCCCCCGAGCGTCGCGGCGATCGCGGCCACCAGGACGGCGGTCCATCGGCGTGTCATCGAGCGGCCTCCGTTCGGTCCGTTCCGTCGCGTCTGCGTCTCGTCTACCCTCGCGAGCGGGTGAGGAGACCGGCGCGGTGACCAACGACGCGTGGGCGGACTGGTTGCTCGACCGCCGCGACGGCGGGTCGGCGCGGCAGCGCGCCCGCACGCTGGACCGGCTCGGGCCCGTGCGCGACCGGGTGCTCGACGGCGCGGCGATCGGGCCGGGCGACGTCCTCGTCGACGTGGGCTGCGGGGACGGCATGATCGGCCTCGGCGCGCTGGACCGGGTCGGCGCCGAGGGCCGCGTGGTGTTCGCCGACCCGTCGCCCACCCTGCTGGAGCGCTGCCGAGCAGAGGTCGTGCGGCGCGGCCTCGCCTCGCGGGCGGCGTTCGTCGAGGCGGCCGCGGAGGACCTCGCCGGCCTTGCGGACGGCGCCGCGGACGCGGTCACGACGCGGTCGGTCCTCATCTACGTCGCGGACAAGGCCCGCGCGTTCAGGGCGTTCCGGCGCGTCCTGCGGGCCGGCGGGCGCATCTCGATCTGGGAGCCCATCAACGTGCACGGCTTCCCCGAGCCCGCCGGGCGGCTGTTCGGCTACGACGTCCGGGCCGTCGACTCGCTCGCGGTCAAGGTCAAGGCGGCCCAGGCCCGGGGCCGACCGCCGGAGCGCTCGCCGATGCTCGACTTCGACGAGCGCGACCTGCTCGCCCAGGCCGAGGCCGCCGGATTCGCCGCCCTCGCCCTGACCCTCGAGGTCACCGATCGCGCGCCGGATCCCGTCGAGGACTGGGACGTGTTCCTCGACAGCTCGCCGAACCCGCTCGCGCCGACGTGGCGCGAGGCCGTGGCGGAGGCGCTCGACGCCGGCGAGACGCGCGCGTTCCTGGCCCACCTGCGCCCGCGCGCGGAGGCCGGCGAGGGACGGTGGCGCCACGCCGTCGCCCACCTCGTCGGTCGCGCCGGCTGACGCGGCGGCGGCGTCACCCGCGCCGGCGCAGCGTGTGCAGCGCCACCTCGCCGTCGTGCATGGTTCGCACGCCGAACGTCGCGCGGGCGGCGGCGAGCAAGTCGCGGGCGCCCGCGCGCCGCGGGTCGGCGAGGCGGACCTCCCCGCCGCCGGCGAGCAGGCGCGGCAGGAGGCGCAGCGCGACGTCCACGTTCGCGCGGGTGTAGAGGACGTCCGCGGCGAGGACGAGGTCCCAGGGGCCGCGGGCGGCGAGCGCGTCGCCCTCGGCGGCCCAGTCGACGACGGCGACCTGGGCGTCGACCTCGTTGAGCGCGAGCGCGTGCGCGGCGAACGCGACGGCGTCCGGCGAGCCGTCGGTCGCGAGGACGTCGGCGCCGGCGCGGGCGGCGACGATGCTCGGCAGCCCCAGCCCGCAGCCCAGCTCGAGGACGCGCGCGCCCGGCGGCGGCGGCGCGGCGGCGAGCGCGGCGGCGAGCACCCGGCCGCTCGGCCATTGGCGGGCCCAGTACGGCACCGGCCGCGCGGCGGCGCCCTCCTCGTGCCGCAGCTGCTCCCAGTCGGCCGGCCGGACGAGGAAGACGTCGCCGCCCGCGAGCGCGACGCGCTCGACCGTGACGTCGAGGAGGGCGGGCGAGAGCGTGTCGGCCGGCTCGCCCCGCAGCGCGGCGAGCTGCTCGCGCAGCGACGTGCGCAGGACCCGGGCCGCGGCGTCCCCCATGGCGCTCCCCCACCCCAGCGGCCGGGGCCGGGCACCGCGGATGCGAAGATGCGGCGCATGCTCTGGAGATTGGTGGCCTCGTGGCGCCCGTGAGCCGCCCCGGCGGCCCAACCGCGCGAGTGAGTCCCGCGCCGGACGGGGAACGCGGGCCTGGCATGTCGGCCCACACCATCTCCTCATGGCGCGAGCTCGACGAGGCGATCTCGGACACGAACTGGTGCTGCCACGAGAACCACGTCCACTCGACGCTGGTGTTCCGGGGGCTGGCCCGCGCGACCTACCGCAACATCACGAGCCTCGCGCGGCTGACGGGCGACTACCCCACGCTCGAGCGCCACCTGATCCGCAACTTCCGCAAGTACGCCCACCGCCACTCCCCCGGGCCCTCCACGTGGGACTGGCTCGCCCTCGCCCAGCATCACGGGCTGCCCACCCGGCTGCTCGACTGGACCTTCTCCCCCTTTGTCGCGCTGCACTTCGCGACCGCCAGCGCGCTCGACGAGCCGGCGGTGCTGTGGGCCGTGGACTGCGCGGCCGCGCACTCGCGGCTGCCGGCGCCGCTGCAGGACGCCCTGGACCGCGAGGGGGCGCTCGTGTTCACCACCGAGATGCTCGCGCGCCACACGCCGCAGCTGACGGACCTGGACGCCCTCAGCCAGGACGAGGACCCGTTCGTCGTCTTCTTCGAGCCGCCGTCGCTCGACGACCGGATCATCAACCAGTCCGCCATCCTGTCGGCGATCTCCGATCCGACGTGCCAGATGGAGGACTGGCTCGACGAGCACCCGGGCTACTGGCGCGCGTGGGAGATCCCGCCCGACGTGAAGGCCGAGGTCCGCGAACGGCTCGACCAGGCGAACATCACCGAGCGCGTGCTGCTGCCCGGCCTCGACGGCCTCGCCGCGTGGCTGCGGCGCTACTACTCCCCCGAGCGCGCGGCGCAGGACACGCTGGGCGGCGGCGCGTCGATGACGCACGGGCCGGCGTAGCCCGCGCCGCCGTCGCCCGGCGCGCGCCCCTGCCAGGAGTCCAGGCGCAGGCGCGCCATGCCCGGCGTCGACAGCACGCGGCCGTCGGCGAGGATCGTCAGGGCGTCGTAGCCGCGCAGCGTCGCGGTCCACGCCGGCCCGTCGGCGCCCATCGCGAACGCGGCGGTGGCGTACGCGTCCGCCGACCCGAGGTCGGGCCCGGCGACGGTCACGGACAGCACGCCCTGGGGCGCCCGGCCCGTCCGCGGATCGACGATGTGCGCGCCGCGCTCGTAGGCGCCGGAGGTCGCGACCGCGAGGTCGCGGGCGCCGAGCACGGCGGCGACGCGGTCGCGCTCCAGCGGGTGCTGCACGCCGACGC
>JAXDHC010000072.1:0-11036 GCA_034664705.1 Solirubrobacteraceae bacterium | reverse complement strand
AGGCGCATCGGCTCGCCGTCGGCGTCGACCACGGTCTGCACCCCAAGCTTGCGCAGCTCCTTGATGAGCTGCGCGTAGATCGCGGGCTCCAGGCCGCGCGGGAGCGAGCCCGCGAAGACGACGACGTCCGCGCCGCGGGCCAGGTAGAGCAGCTTGTCGCGGAAGAGCTCGATCTCCTTCGCGCTGACCGCCGGGCCGCGCTCGTTGATCTCGGTCGTCTCGCCGTTGGTGGGGTCGTAGACCGCCGTGTTCGTCCGCGACTCCTCGCGGATGCGGACGAAGTCGTTGAGGATCGACTCCTCGGTGAGCTGCTCGACGATGCGCGTGCCCGTCGGCCCGCCCGCGAACCCGGTCGCGATGACCGGCTGGCCGAGCGTCTTCAGCGTGCGCGCGACGTTCACGCCTTTGCCGCCCGGCATCGTGGTCTGCTCGACGGTCCGATGCCGCCGCCCCAGCCGGAAGTTCGGCACGGACAGCGACTTGTCGATCGCCGCGTTCAGCGTGACGGTGATGATCATGCGACCTCTGTTCCCCCTGCCCGGCTCCTGCGCCGTCGGTGCGAGCGACGCAGCAGCACGACCTGCAGGCTAGCGAGTGCCACGGCGGCCGCGAAGAGGACGATCAGGGTGCGGCCGACCACTCCGCCCAGGCGCTCGAGCAGCGACGGCGCGGCGACGGCACGCGACGTGAGCAGCGCGACGCGGTCGACCGTCCGCCCGCGCCAGCGCACCTCGATGGTCCCGACCCGTGCGCCGGCCGGCAGCGGGCCCTCGATCTCGGCGGGCGCGCCGACGACGCGCGCGCGCAGCGGCTCGCCGCGGCGGATCGTCCGCTGCACCGTCCGGCTCGCGACCAGCCCGACGCGCTCGTCGCGGAGGCGCAGCGCCGCGCTCCCGTACGCGCGCCCGCGCCGGACCGCCGTCGCCCGCCGGTAGCGACCGAGCCCGTAGCCGAGGAGCGCGACGGAGTCCGCGTCGCGGGCGGACTCGCTCGCGCCGCCCAGGACGACCGAGACGACCGTCACGCCGTGGCGCGTGGCGGAGCCGACGAGGACGTAGCCGGCCGTCTGGGTGTGGCCGGTCTTGACGCCGTCGACCGCCGGCACGCTGCGCACGAGCGTGTTGCGGTTGACGATCGCGCGGGCGTGCCCGCCGGTCTGCAGCGTCGCGCGCGGCAGGTTCGTGATGCGGCGGAAGAAGTCGTTGCGCCGCAGGATCAGCGTGAGCTTGACGAGGTCCTCGGCGCTCGAGTGGTTGCCCTCCTGGTCGAGCCCGATCGGGTTGGCGTAGTGGGTGTCGCGGAGGCCCAGCTCGCGGGCGCGGCGGTTCATCAGGCGCACGAACCCGGCGCGCGAGCCGCCGACGCGCGCCGCGAGGGTCGCCGCCGCGTCGTTGGCGCTCGCCAGCATCAGGCCGCGCATCAGATCCGCGATGGTCAGGCGCTCGCCGGCGCGCAGGCCGATCACCGACTCCGCGGGCGACGCGTGGTACGGCGTCGCCGTCACGACCTCCCCGAGCCTGCGCCGCTCGAGCGTGAGCAGCGCGGTCATCAGCTTCGTCGTGCTCGCGATGGGCCGGCGGTCGCGCGCGTTGCGCTGGAAGACGACGTCGCCGGTCGCCGGCTCGACGAGGATCGCCGCCGGTGCGCGGACGGTCGGCGGCGCGGCGGTGGCCGGCGCAGGCCGAGCGACCGCGAGGAGCACGAGGACGAGCGCCGTCAGGAGGGCGCCCGCCGCGAAGCGGGCGGCGGTCACGGCGTCAGCTTGACCCGCTGCCCGGTCTGAAGCGACTGGGAGTCGAGCTCCGGGTTCAGCGCCTGCAGCCGCGCGAGGGACATGCCGTTCCTCGTGGCGATGGACGAGAGCGTGTCGCCCGCCTTCACGATGTACGTGCGGGCTCGCCGGCCGCTCGCGGGCGCCCGGCGCTCGGACACGGTGCGGGTCTTCGAGGTCCCCGAGCGCCCGGCGGTCGTCGTGGGACGCTCGGCCGCGGAGTCGTCGGAGCGCAGGCCGGTGTTGACGACCGAGTAGACGGCGAAGCCGCACGCGAGGATCGCGAGCGGCGCGAGCCAGCGTGCGGGACTACGGCGACGGCGCATGGGCCTGACGCAGCATAGGGAGGCCGCGGCCGCCCGGTGCCCGTCAGGCCAGCGCCCACGCGGCCTCGCGCAGGCGCTCGGCCTCGGCTCGGGCGGCCGCCGCGGGCGGCGCGGAGCCCTGCTCGTGCGCCGTGGCGATCGACCGCGAGGCGGTGACGAGGCCCGCCGCGCGGTGCGGGGCGAACGCGGGCGCGAGGTCCTCGACGCGGCCGCCCTGGGCGCCGATCCCGGGCAGCAGGAAGATGGTGTGGGGCATGAGCTCGCGCATGCGCGCGACGTGCTCGGGCACCGTGGCGCCCACGACCGCCGCGACGTCGTGCAGGGCGCTCGTGCCGGCGCCCGGTGTTCCGAGCTCGTCCACGATCGCGGCGACGCGCGCCCACAGCGGCGTGCCCCCGGCAAGCTCGAGGTCCTCGAGGTCGGCGGCGCCGGGATTCGACGTGCGCACGAGGACGAAGATCCCGGCCCCGGCGCCGCGGGCGGCCTCGATCATGACCTGGAGCGTGTCGACCCCGAGGTACGGGTTCGCCGTGAACGCGTCGACGCCGAGCCCGCGCACCTCGCCGAACGGCGTCGGCGTCGCGCCGACCAGGGCCTGACCGTAGGCCGCGGCGGACACGGAGATGTCCCCGCGCTTGCCGTCGGCGAGCACGAGCAGCCCGGCGGCGTGGGCGTGGTCGACGACCTCGGCCAGCGCGGCCCATCCGGGCGCGCCGAGGCGCTCGAAGCAGGCGAGCTGCGGCTTGGCGGCCACGCACGCCGGGCCGGCCGCGTCGATCAGCGCACGGCAGTGCGCGAGGACGGCCCGGGCCGCGCGCGCGGCCGGCGGGCCGTCGGACCCGGCGGCCTGCGCCGCCTCGGGCCACAGGCGCGCCGGGTCGGGGTCGAGCCCCAGGACGACCTGGGACTCGCGCCCGGCGACGACGTCCGCCAGCCGGTCGGCGAAATGCGACCGGGATGGCGACGCGGCGTCGTGCGACAGCGGAAGCTGCCCGTCAGCTAGTTGTTGACGGCCTTCTTGAGGCCGGAGCCGGCCGTGAAGCGCGGCACCTTCGATGCGTTGATCTGGATCGGCTCGCCGGTGCGGGGGTGCACGCCCTGGCGTGCGCCGCGCTCGGCGACGTGGAACTTGCCGAACCCGGAGAACGTGATGTCGCTCCCGCGCTGCAGAGCCTCCTGAATCACGTCGAGGACAGCATCGACGGCCTTTCCAGCTTCATTCTTGCCCAGCTCTGACCGGCTGGCGACCTGGTCGACGAACTCTGACTTCGTCACGTAGGACTCCTCCTCAGTGAGGTTCGTGGTCGGACGACGCTATCAGCGCTCCCGGATGGGAAGTTCCCCGGAATCCCGCTTGGACACGGCGATTTCCGGGTGTGCGCGCGCTGAAACGCTGTTCCTGCTCGTATTTCCGCCTCCATCTGGGCGGCTGTGCAGTGTGCCCCGCGCATCGGACGGGACGCCGTCAGCGGCGGTCGAGCGCCCCGAGCGCCGCCCGCAGGTCGGCGACCGCGAGGCGCCGCAGCGCGTGCGGCCCGACCACCGCGGCCACCGTGTGGCGGGCCGAGCGCACGCCGAGCAGGTCGCCGTCCTCGAGCACGGCGACGCCCGCCGCCGCCGGCGCTGAGCCCACGGCGGCGACCCGCGCCGCGAGCGCCTCGTCGCCGGCGAGCACAGCGCCGCCGGCATCCAGGACGACGGCCGCGCGCAGGTCCACGGACAGCGACCGCAGCCACGCGAGCGCGACCTCGGGCGCGAGCGCGACCACCGTCATGGCGCCGGGCGCAACGCCGCCGTCGGGACGGCCCGCGACAATGCGGTCGTGACGTTCACGCGCATCGCCTGGCTGGCCACCGCCCTCGCATGCCTGCTGACCTCCATCGCCCTGCTGCTCTCCGGCTATCAGGGCTATGCGGCCGTGTTCTTCGCCGTGGGCGCATGCGCGGCGATCAACCTGACCTGAGCCAGCGCATGAGCTCGCGCCCCGCGCGCCCGCGGTGGCTGATGGCGTCCTTCTCGGCGGGCGCGAGCTCGGCCATCGTGCGGCCGTCGGGAACGTCGTCGGGCACGAACGCCGGGTCGTAGCCGAAGCCGCCGGAGCCGCGCGGCTCGGCGGCCAGCGTCCCGGTGCAGCGCCCCTCGAACACGCGCTCCGCGTCGCCGTCGACGTACGCGATGGCGCAGACGTAGGCGACGGCGCTGCCGGCGGGCGCCTCGCGCAGGAGCTTTGCGAGGTTCTCGGCGTCCGTGGCGTCCTCGCCGGCGAAGCGCGCCGAGCGCACGCCGGGCGCGCCGCCGAGCGCCGCGGCCTCGATGCCGGAGTCGTCGGCGATCGCAGGGCCGCCGGTCGCCGCCGCCGCGGTGCGCGCCTTCAGCAGCGCGTTGTCGGCGAACGTCTCCCCCGTCTCGGGCGGAAGCTCCACGTCGGCCGGCAGCGGCGCGACGTCGATGCCGTGCAGCAGCCCCGCGAACTCGCGGACCTTGTGGTCGTTGCGCGTCGAGAGGACGAGCTTCACGACGCGATCGCCCGGGCCTGGGCCGCCTGCAGGTGGTCGATCCCCTGGGCGGCGAGCCCGAGCAGGTCGTCGAGGTGGGCCCGCGACAGCGGCGTGCGCTCCGCCGTCGCCTGGACCTCGATCAGGCCGCCCTCCCCCGTCATGACGACGTTGGCGTCGACCTCGGCGCTGGAGTCCTCGGCATAGTCGAGGTCGAGGAGCGGCACGCCGCCGACGATCCCGCAGGAGACCGCCGCCACCGAGCCGTTCAGCGGCGACCGGGTGATCTTCCCGCGCTCGCGCAGCCGCTCGCAGGCGAGCGCCAGCGCGACGTAGGCGCCCGTGATCGACGCGCAGCGCGTGCCGCCGTCGGCGGTGAGCACGTCGCAGTCGAGATAGATCGTGTGCTCGCCGAGCGCCGAGAAGTCGACGACGCCGCGGATGGCGCGGCCGATCAGCCGCTGGATCTCGACGGTGCGCCCGTCCGGGCGCCCGCGCGTGGCGTCGCGCTGCTTGCGCTCGCCGGTGGACGCCGGGAGCATCCCGTACTCGGCGGTGACCCAGCCGCGGCCCCGCCCCGCCAGCCATCTCGGCACGCCGTCCTGGTGTGACGCGGTGCAGATCACGCGCGTCTCGCCCTGGGAGATGAGCACCGAGCCCGTCGCGGTGCTGACGAAGCCGGGCTCGATCGTCGTCGGGCGCAGGTCGCCGGGGGCGCGGTCGTAGGAGCGGCTCATGCCGCCGCCTCCGAGCGGAGGGCGACGCGCTCGACGTCGCCGAGCGGCAGCTGCAGGAAGCGGGTGCCGAGCGCGCGGAACGTATCGGGGTCGCCCGTGCACAGGAACCGGTAGTCGCCCTCGCCCGAGCGCGGGTTGCCCAGCGACCGTGCGCCGAGCGCGTGCTCGACCTGGCGCGCGAGTGCCGCGCCGGAGGTGACGAGCTCGACCCCCGGACCGAGCATGCGCTGGAGCATCGGGCGCACGAGCGGGTAGTGGGTGCACCCGAGGATCACGGTGTCCACGTCCGCCTCGCGCAGCGGGGCGACGTAGCCGCGGACGGTCTGGACGACGTCCTCGTCGAACGGGAACCCGCGCTGGATGATCGGCGCGAGGTCGGGGCACGGCACCGAGACGAGCGTGACGTGCGGGTCGACGGCCGCCAGGGCGGCGGCGTACGCGCCGCTGGCGACGGTCGCCGGCGTGGCGAGCAGGCCGATGCGGCCGCTGCGCGTGGCCGCGACCGCCCGCACCGCCTCCGGCCGCACGACGGCGAGCACGTCGATGCCGAGCGTCGTCTCCATCATGCGCCGCTGCAGCGCCGGCAGCGCCGCCGCGGTCGCCGTGTTGCAGGCGACGACGAGCAGCTTGACCGTCCTCGTGATGAGCTCCTCGGCGATCTCCGCGCAGAAGCGTTCGAGCTCCTCCGGCGTGCGCTCCCCGTAGGGGAAGCGCGCGGTGTCGCCGAGGTAGACGAAGTCCTCGTGGGGCAGCTGGACGAGCAGCTCGTGCAGGACCGTGAGCCCGCCGACGCCGGAGTCGAAGACCCCGATCGGCCGGGCCCGGGAGTCGCGGGTGGAGGACACGGCGCCCATGGTAGGCGCCGTGCCCGCCGGGACGGGTGCGCGCATGCGGCCCGCTACCTGTCGCTCTTCACGCTCTCGATCGCGCTCTTGATCTCGCCCGTGACCTTGCCGGCGATCGCCCCGCCCTCCTTGGAGTTCGTCGTCGCGCCGACGACCGCGGCCATCACCGCGGCCACGAGCAGGATGAGCGCCACGTACTCGACGGTCCCCTGGCCGGCCTGCGCGCGCAGGCGCCGACCCAGCCTCGTCAGCGCGGCGTGACCGCGGCCCAGCATCGGATGTCCCATCTCACGTCCTCCTGTCGTCGTCCGGCTTGGCGGGTGTGGGACGGAGTCTGCGGCGGGTCGTGTGACGGGGAAACCGCCAGTCTGCGAAGAATCACGCGCAGATGCGTGCCCTCATCGTCACGAGCATGTGGCCCACCCCGTCCGCCCCGGCGCGCGGCAGCTTCGTCCGCGACCAGGTCGCGGCGCTCCAGGGCATGAAGGGCGTCGACGTGGAGGTCTTCGCGTTCCCGCCCAAGGGCTACCTGCGCGCCGCGCGCGACCTGCGCCGGCGGTTCCGCGGCGAGCGCTTCGACGTCGTGCACGCGCACTTCGGCCTGACCGCCTGGCCGGCGCTCGCCATCCGCGGCGCCCCGCGCGTCGTCACGCTGCACGGGACCGACCTGCGCCACCCGCGGTCGCGCAAGATCACGCGCGCCGTCCTGCCGCGCTACGACCTGGTGGCCGCGGTGAGCCCCGAGCTTGCGGGCGAGATCCCCGGGGCGGGCACGCAGCGCCGGGTCGCGGTGCTGCCCTGCGGCGTCGACCTCGACCGGTTCGTGCGCATCCCGCGCCGCGAGGCCCGCGAGCATCTCGGCCTCGACCCGGACGGGCGCTACGTCCTCTTCCCGGCGGATCCAACCCGGCCCGCCAAGCGCCCCGACCGCGCGCGCGAGCTCGCCGCGCAGGCCGGCGCGGAACTCCTGACGCTCGGGCGCGTTCACCCCTTCGAGGTGCCCTACAAGGTCAACGCCGCCGACGCCGTCGTCGTGCCGTCCGAGCACGAGGGCTTCGGGCTGGCCGTGCTCGAGGCGCTGGCCTGCGACGTCCCCGTGCTCGCGACGCCGGTGGGCAACCACCCGGTCGCGCTCGAGGGGATCGCCGGGACGCTGTGCGCGCCGTACGACCCGCGCACGTGGGGAGCCGCGCTGCAGCCGCACCTCGACGCTGCCGACCCGCGCATCGACGGCCGCGCCCGCGCGGCCCTGTGGTCGGCGCGACGGATGGCCGAACGGGTCCTCGAGGCATGGACCGAGCTCGCCGGGGCCCAGGTATACTCGCGCGCCGAGGCGCCGACCGGCGCCATCTCGTGATGAAGCGCCTGCTGCCACGACCGCCGCGCCGGCGCGCGAAGCCACCGCAGGCCACCGAGGCGACCGAAGCCGAGGTGCAACCACCCGTCGCCGGCCCCGCCGTCCCGGCGGGCGCCGAGCCTCCGGACCCCACCGCGCCGCCCGCCCCGAGCTTCCGCAACCGCGGCCGGCTCCGCCGACGCCTGCGCTTCCTGCGCCGCGTCCGCGAGCTCGGCTTCCGCGACCTCGGCGGCCTCGTCTTCGACCAGCACAAGTTCCACCGGCCCAACGAGGGGCTCGTCCGCGGCAAGCTCGCCGCGCTCGCGGCGGTGGACGCGGAGCTTCGCGCCCTCGAGCAGGCCCTCGGCGAGCGCCGCGACATCGTCGAGCTGCGCGAGCCGGGGATCTCGGCGTGCCCGCGGTGCGGCACGCTGCACGGCAGCGACGCGCGGTACTGCCCCTCCTGCGGCCTGGCGCTGAGCGGCGCGCGCGCCATCGCCGCCGACGTCGGCGAGGGGCTCCACGCGACGCGTCCCGAGCGGCACGTCGCTCCGCCCGCCGAGCCGGAGCCCCAGCCGGCGACGACCCACGTGGCCGAGCGGGAGGCCGCGAAGGCCGACGGCGTGGGCAACGGGCACGACGCCGGCGATCAGCCCACCGTCATCGCGCAGCCCGGTCCCGAGTCCCGCGACGCGTGAGCGCCGAGGCTCCTCCGGGATCGGGCGCGACGGCCTGCCCGCGCTGCGGCGCGCACGTCTCCGAGGGCCAGGACTGGTGCCTGTACTGCGGCGACGCCGCGCGCACCCGGCTCGCGCCCACGCCGAACTGGCGGCTGCCGATCGCGCTCGCCGCGCTCGTGGCCGCGCTCGCCGGTCTCGCCCTCGCCGTCGCGTTCGTCCAGCTCACGCGCGACGACACGCCGCTGCTGCCCACGGACGCCACGACGGCGACGACCACGGCCCCGCCCGCCGCCACGACGGCGCCCCCGGCGGCGACGACCACCCCGCCCGCCACGACCACCACCGCGCCGAGCACGACCACCACGGCGCCCGGCACGACCACCACGGCGCCGAGTACGACCCCCACCGCGCCCGGCACGACGACGACGCCGTAGCGCCGCCCGCGGCGCCGGACTCCGCCGCGCCCTACCCCGCCAGCGCGGGCCAGCGCTCGGCCAGCCGCCGCGCCGCCGCCCGCGCGAGGGGATCGACCGCCAGCTCGGGATCGGCCGGCGGAGGCGTCTCGGCGCCGAAGGCCTCGAGCGTGGCGATGAGCGAGCTCGTCAGGCCGTCGAGGTCGTAGCCGCCTTCGAGCACCAGGCCCGCGGGCACGCCGAGCTCGTCGGCCAGCCGCCGGACGCTCGCCCCCATCGCCGCGAACCCCGCGGCGGTGCACGCGCAGCTGGCCAGCGGGTCGTCGCGATGGGCGTCGAAGCCGCAGGAGACGAGGATGAGCTGGGGCGCGAACTCGCGCGCCAGCGGGACGACGACGTGCTCCACGAGCGAGCACCACGTCGCGTCGCCCGAGCCGCTCGGCACCGGCATGTTGACCGTGTAGCCGGCGCCCGCGCCCGATCCGACGTCCCCGGCCGGGCCGGTCCCGGGATAGAGCGGCGACTGGTGCACCGAGCAGAAGAGGACCGCGTCGGTCTCGTGGAAGATGTCGTTCGTGCCGTTGCCGTGGTGGACGTCCCAGTCCACGACGAGCACGCGCTCGAGGCCGTGGGCGTCCAGCGCATGGCGCGCGGCGACCGCGATGTGGTTGAACAGGCAGAAGCCCATGCCGCGGGACGCCTCGGCGTGGTGGCCGGGCGGGCGGTGCACCGACGCGCCGAGGCGCGCCTCGCCGTCGAGCAGCGCGTCGACCATCGCGACGGCCCCGCCGGTGGCGTGCAGCGCGCACTGCCACGACCCCGTCGACAGCACCGTGTCCATGTCCAGGTAGCCGCCGCCGCTGAGGCTGATCGACTCGATCCGCTGGACGTAGTCGCCGGGGTGCACGGCCTCGAGGACCCTGCGCGGGACGGGCGGCGACTCCCGGACCTCCCAGCCGAGCCAGTCGCGGGCGCCGAGACCGCGCTCGATCGCCTCGATCCGCTCGACGCGCTCGGGGTGCGCTCCCGTCTCGTGGTCGTGTGACGACGGGTGCTGGAAGAGGAGGCGGGCCACGATGCGCCGGAGCGTACCCGCGACTCCGCCGCGCCGCACGCGGTCGGGGCACCCGCCATCACGCGCGCGCGTCGAGCGGCCGTCCCGGGTCGTGCGGCGGGCGCCCTCGGACGCGCGTTCGACGCCACCCGACACGGCCACTTAACGCGAACTCAACACTGCGCGCGTTTCTGCCTTCACAGACGCGCTTCACACTTCCGCGCCTTGGGGTCGGGAGCCAACGCTCGACAACGACGAGGAAAGGCTCATGTATCAGGTCAGCAGGGCGATCTACCGCGAGCTCTCGCGCGACATCGACGGCGGCAAGGACGAGCATGAGGCCGTCCTGCGCGCGTGCGAGACCACCATCGGACGCATGGTGTCCGACCACCACTACTTCGCGCGACCGGCGCGCGCGCTGTTCCGCGAGGTGCGCCCGCACTTCGACATCGCGGCGCTGCCACGGGTGTGGCAGGTCGTCGACGGCTACGTGACCGCGACGCAGGAGATGATCGAGCGCATGCCGCGCACCGGCGTCGACGCCGCCGGCAAGCCGCTGCAGTGCCGCGCGACGACGCGGCGCGGCACCCCGTGCCGCCGCGTGCCGCTGCACAGCAACGGCTACTGCCCGTCGCACCAGCACCTCGCCGAGACCGAGGAGCTCGAGGTCATGACGGAGGCGATCGCCGCCTAGTACGTGCTACGCCGCAACCGCCGCGCCGCGCCGCGTCCGGCCGGCCGTGCCCCGTCGGCGCGGCCGATGTACGTTGCGCGCCATGCTGCTCGGGGTCGATGTCGGCGGGACGTTCACGGACGCAGTGCTCGTGGCCGGGGAGCGGCTGCACACCGCCAAGGCGCCGAGCACGCCACGCGACCAGTCCGAGGGCGTGATGCACGCGGTCGAGGGCGTGCTCGAGGCGGCCGGCGCGCAGCCCGGCGACGTGGAGGTCTTCGCGCACGGCATGACCGTGGCGACGAACGCGCTGCTCGAGGGCCGCGGCGCGCGCACGGCGCTCGTCACCACCGAGGGCTTCACCGACATCGTCGAGCTCGGGCGCCAGGCGCGGCGCGAGCTGTACCGGCTCTGCGCCGCCCATCCCGCGCCGCTGGTGCCGCCGGAGCGGCGGTTCGGCGCGCCGGAGCGCATGGGCCCCGACGGCGTGCTGACCGCGCTCGAGGCCGGCGCGGCCGCCCGCCTCGCCGACGACCTCGCCGCCTGCGAGCCCGAGGCGGTCGCCGTGTGCCTCCTCCACGCCTACCGCCACCCCGAGCACGAGCGGCTCGTCGGCGAGGCGCTGCGCGAGCGCCTCGGCGACGGCGTGCACGTGTCGCTGTCGCACGAGACCGTCGGCACCTTCCGCGAGTACGAGCGCGCGGCG
>JAXDHC010000071.1:0-3249 GCA_034664705.1 Solirubrobacteraceae bacterium | reverse complement strand
GGATCACCGGGTTCATCGTCCCCGCGTCGCGCAGCGCGCGGACCAGACGGCCGGGGAGCGCGCCGATGTACGTGCGCCGGTGGCCGCGGATCTCGGCCTCGTCGCGCACGCCGCCGAGCGACATGCGCACGAACTCCCGGCCCATCGCGCGGGCGATGGACTCGCCGATCGAGGTCTTGCCCGTACCGGGGGGGCCGATCAGGGTGAGGATCGCGCCGGAGCGCTTGTCGGGCTCGATGCCGCGCTCCTCGCGGAGCTTCTTGACGGCGACGTACTCCACGATGCGGTCCTTGACGTCCTCCAGGCCGGCGTGGTCGGTGTCGAGCACCTCGCGGGTGTTCACCGGGTCCAGGCGATCCTCGGAGCGGTTGCCCCACGGCACGGAGATGAGCCAGTCGAGGTAGCTGCGCAGCATGGAGGCCTCGCCGCCGGACTCGCCCATGCGCTCCAGGCGCCCGAGCTCGCGCTCGGCCTGCTCGCGCACGTCGTCCGGCATGCCGGACTCGGCGATCTTCGTGCGGTACTCGTCGACGAACGAGCCGTCGTCCTCCCCCACCTCGCGCCGGATCCACTCCATCTGCTTGCGCAGGACGTACTCGCGCTGCTGCTTGGCCGCGCCCTCCTCGACGTCGTCGCGGATGCGCTTGCGCACCTGCAGCTCGGCGAGGCGCTCGCGCTGGTAGCCCAGCGCCAGCTCCAGGCGCTCGGTGACGTCGACGGTCTCGAGCAGCGTGATCTTCTGCTCGAACGTCAGGTCGGGGGCGTAGCCGGAGGTGTCGGCCAGCGCGCCGGGCTCGCCGATCGCCCGCACCCAGGCGGAGATGCGGCCGTCGTCGCCGCGCAGCTCGAGGATCTCCTCGACCGTGGCGCGGTACTCGCGCTCCAGGTTGCGCGTGACCCCGTCGACGGGCACGTCGTCGGGGTGCTCGGTCACCTCGACGCGCAGGCGGCCGGCCGGATCGGTGTGCGCGGCGCCGGCCACGCCGCGCGCCTCGCCCGCGAGGGTCGCGCCGCGGGCGCCGCCGGGCAGGCGGACCGTCTGGGTGACCCGCGCGATGGTGCCGACCTTCGCGTACTCCCCGTCGTGACGGGGAACGAGCAGGACGCGCTCCTCGTCGCCGGTGTCGACGGGCAGGGTCAGGTCCATGGTCGGGAAGACGACGGTGTCGTCGAGAGGGATGAGAAGAAGTGTGGATGCCACGGTCAACCTTTGGGAAGTTCAACTGTTGCGACGGCAATGATACCAGTGATCTCAGTCTCCTCAACTGAGATCCGGCGCGGGAGCGCCGCGACGCCGCGTGCGCAAGTTCCGGCGTCGCGCGGCGTTGTCGCTGCCATGCGCCGCTCGCTCGTGCCGATCCTCCTCGCGCTCGCCGCCCTGGCGTTCCCCGGCGCTGCCGGCGCCGCTGACCTGCGGCCGTTCGGGACGCTTCGGTGCCTGCCGTCCGACGGCATGCGCTTCTGCGAGGGCACGGTCGCCACGCGCGTGAAGTCCTTCGACGGCGTGCCGCTCGACGTGAACGTCGCGCTGCCGCAGACCGGTGACGCCGGGCTGCCGCTCGTCGTCCTCAGCCACGGCTGGGGCGGGCGCAAGGTCGGCGCGGAGGACATGCGGCCGTGGGCGGCGCGGGGGTACGCCGTGCTCGCGTTCACCGCGCGGGGCTTCGGCGACTCGTGCGGCAGCGTGGCGTCGCGCGCCGCGGACCCGGCCGGCTGCGCGCGCGGCTGGATCCGCCTCGACGACGTGCGCTACGAGGCGCGCGACGTCCAGCACCTCGCGGGCCTCCTCGCCGATCTGGGCATCGTGGACCCCCAGCGCGTCGGCGTGACCGGGATCTCCTACGGCGGCGGCGTCTCGCTCGAGCTCGCCGCGCTGCGCGACCGCGTCGCGCTGCCCGACGGGACGCTCGTGCCGTGGACGTCGCCGGGCGGGCGCGCCATGCGGATCGCCGGCGCCGTGCCCGAGATCCCGTGGAGCGACCTGGCCTACTCGCTGCTGCCCAACGGGCGCACGCTCGACTACACGATCACCGGCCCGACAGACGACCTCGACCCGCCCGGCGTCCTCAAGCAGTCCTACGTCTCCGGGCTCTTCGGCTCGGGCGCGGCGACGGGCTACTACGCGCCGCCGGGCGCCGATCCCGACGCGGACCTGCCGGCCTGGTACGCCGTGTTCACGGCCGGCGAGCCCTACGGGCCGCAGGCGGAGCCGATCGGGCGCGAGCTCGCGGCGCACCATTCCCCGTACCACGTCGACCACTCGCGCCCGCCGGCGCCGACGCTCATCGCCAACGGCTTCACCGACGACCTCTTCCCGGTCGACGAGGCGCTGCGCTTCTGGAACCGCACGCGCGCCGAGCACCCGGGCACGCCGATGTCGCTGCTGTTCCTGGACTTCGGTCACGCGCGCGGGCAGAACAAGCCGGCCGACGTCGCGCACTACCAGCAGCGGCGCTACGCCTGGATGGACCGCTACGTCAAAGGCGACGCGACCGCGCCCGTCCTCCAGGGCGTCGAGGCGCTGACCCAGACGTGCCCGGCGAGCGCGCCGTCCGGCGGCCCGTACCGCGCGCCGACGTGGCGCGCGCTGCACCCCGGCGAGGTCCGGCTGCGCAGCGCCGCGCCCCGGACCGTCCTGTCGGCTGCGGGCGACCCCGCGGTCGCGGCCGCGATCGACCCGATCGGCGGCCAGGGCGCGTGCGCGGCCACGAGCGCCGCCGACGAGGCCGGCACCGCGAACTACCGCCTGCCCGCCGCGACCGGGGCGGGCTACACGCTCCTCGGCTCGCCGACCGTGATCGCCGATCTGACCGTGACCGGGCTCTTCCCCGCGCTCGCGATGCGCCTGTGGGACGTCGCGCCGGACGGCACGCAGACCCTCGTCGCGCGCGGCCTGTACCGCCCCGCCGCGACCGGCCGTCAGGTGTTCCAGCTGCACCCGGGCGCATGGCGCTTTGAGGCGGGGCACGCGCCCAAGCTCCAGCTGCTGGGCCGCGACGCGCCGTATGCCCGCGCCTCGAACGGCACGTTCACCGTGCGGGTGGCGAACGTCGACCTGCGCCTGCCGGTCCGCGACCAGCCCGGCCGCCAGGTCGCACGGCCCGCGCCGGCCGTGGTGCCGCGCGGGGCGGTGGTGGCGCCCTAGGCCGATCCTCGGACGTCCCCGACGGCGCGCGCCGGTTCGCCGCTGCGCTCGAGGAGCCGCCGCAGCGTCAGCGCGTTGTGCACGGCGAAGCCCTCCCAGTCGTT
>JAXDHC010000070.1:0-4960 GCA_034664705.1 Solirubrobacteraceae bacterium | reverse complement strand
GACGCCGCTCGCCCCGATGTGCTCGGTCCCGGCGGGCGCGACGAGCCACGTGCCCGCGCCGGCGACGAGCGCGACGATCGCGCTGACCGCGAGCAGGCGCGCCGCGCCGCTCAGCGCGATGACCGCGCCGAGCGCGACGAACGGGACGGTGTTGGCGATCAGGTGGCCGAACCCGAGGTGGAGGAACGGAGCCGTGAGGATCCCCACGAGCCCGTCGGTGTCGCGCGGCTCGATCCCGTAGCGATCCAGCCGCCCGCCGGCGATCACGTCGGCGACCTCCACGACCCACATCAGCGCGACCGCCGCCGCGACGAGGACGAGTCCGCCGGAGCGGGGGCGATCGGCGGGCGCAAGCTCGTTCATCGGCCTTCGATGGTACGGGCGCCTCCCGGCCGGTCGCGCCGGTCAGGCCGCCGACGGCGCCGCGGCGCCGGGCGGCGCATGCGCGACGAAGACCGCGATGTCGGCGTGGTGCAGCACGTGGTGGCTGACGCTGCCGGCGAGTGCCCCCACCCGGCCCAGCCCGCGCGCGCCGAGCAGGATGGCGTCGTAGGACCCCGACCGCGCCTCGGCGACGATGTGCGGGCCGGCCTTGCCGCGGCGCATGACCGTCCGGACGGGGATGTCCGCGGGGACCCGGTCGACGGCCTCGCGCAGCGTGCGCTCGGCGACCGCGTCGGCCTCGCGCTGTGAGCCCGGCCACGCCAGGCCCGCCGGCCACCGCGCCGCCTCCGCGACGACGTCGGGCGCGACGCAGACGAGCGTGAGCGCGGCGTGATCGCGGCGGGCCGTGGTGATCGCGGCGGCGAGGGCGAGGTCGGCGTGGGCGGAGCCGTCGACGGCGACCAGGAGGCGATGGAACCGCAGGTCGCCGAGCTCGGTCACGCGGCGGGCTGCTCCCGGGCGAGCTGGATGCCGCTCTTGACCCCCAGCGGGGTCTCGCGCATGAACAGCAGCACGACGAAGGCGACGAGGCCGAGCGGCGCGGCGACGAGGAACATCTCGGCGATGCCGGTGCCGTAGGCGTGCTCGACGATGTGGGCGATCGGCGCGGGCAGCGCGCCGACGTCGGGCACGCGCGCGGCGCCGCCACCGAGCCCGGCGGCGTCGATGCCCTGTGCCGCCAGGCCCTCGGTGATCGAGGTGCGGGCATGGTGCGCCAGCAGCGCCCCCAGGGCGCTGACGCCGATCGCGCCGCCCAGGCTGCGGAAGAACGCGATCAGCGAGCTGCCGGCGCCGAGGTCCTCCTGGCGCACGGCGTTCTGGACGACGAGCACGAGGTTCTGCATGACCATCCCGACGCCGGCGCCCAGGATGAGCATGAAGGCGGCGACCTCGAGGAGGTTCGTCCGCTCGTCCATCGTGCCCATGAGACCGAGCCCGGCAGTGAGCAGCAGCGTCCCGAGCAGCATGAATCGCTTGTAGCGGCCGGTCCGCGTGACGAGGCGCCCGACGATGGTCGAGGCGAGGAAGAGGCCCACGACCATCGGGATCGAGAGCAGCCCCGCCTCGGTCGGCGACTTGCCGCGGGCGATCTGCATGTACTGGCTGAGGAAGATCGTGGTGCCGAACATGGCGATGCCCACCGCGATGCTGGCGATCACCGCGATGACGACGGTGCGATCGCCGAAGAGCCGCAGCGGGACCAGCGGCTCGCGAACCCGGCGCTCGACGGCGACGGCGCCCGCGCACAGCGCGATGCCGAGCGTCACGAGGACCCCCGTCTGCCACGAGGCCCAGTCGTACTGCTGGCCGCCCAGCGACACCCAGATGAGCAGGCTCGACACGCCGCCGGCGATGAGCGTGGCGCCGGCGTAGTCGATGCTGACCTCGCGCCGGCGGCGCGGCAGGTGCAGCGTGCGCTGGAGGACCACGAAGGCGGCGACGGCGAACGGCACGCCGACGTAGAAGCACCAGCGCCAGCCGAGGGTGTCGGTGATGACGCCGCCGAGCAGCGGCCCGGCCACCGTCCCCAGGCCGAACACCGCGCCGAGGTAGCCGCTGTAGCGGCCGCGCTCGCGCGGCGAGACGAGGTCGGAGAGGATGATCTGCACGAGCGCGGTCAGGCCGCCGACCCCGAGACCCTGCAGGACGCGGCACGCGATCAGCCAGGTCGTCGACTCGGAGAGGCCGGCGAGGACGGAGCCCGTCACGTAGATCACGAGCCCCGTCTGGACGAGCAGCTTGCGGTCGAAGAGATCGGCGAGCTTGCCCCAGATCGGCGTGGTCACCGTCAGCGCGAGGAGCGTCGAGGTCACGACCCAGGTGTAGGACGACTGGCTGCCGCCGAGGTCGCCGATGATCTCCGGCAGCGCGGTCGTGACGACCGTGCTCGACAGGATCGCGACGAACATGCCCAGCAGCAGGCCCGACATGGCCTCGAGCACCTCGCGATGGGTCATGCCGGACTCGAGCGTCTCGGCCGGTGCTCGAGACGCAGCGGGCTGCGCCTCCTCCGTAAGGGTCATGGTGCGGCTGCCTCCTGGGGCTCGGGTGCCGCCGGTCTCGTGAAGTCCTCGCGCAGGCGGTCGAGCCCGGCGGCGAGGGCGACGACGTCCGCCTCCGCCCACGACTCGAGCGGCCGGGCGAACGCCTCGACCATGCGGCGATGCGACTCGCGCAGGACCTCCTCGCCGCGATCGGTCGCGGTGATGCGGAAGGCGCGGCGGTCGGCGTCGTCGGGCTCGCGGGCGACGTACCCCGCGGCGACGAGCGCGGCGATCTGCCGGCTGGCGACCGACAGGTCGACGCTCAGGTGCTGAGCGACGTCCGACACCCGGATGGGTCCGCGGGTGTGCACGATCGCCAGCGCGGTGAAGCCGTGCGTGCCGAGCTCGGCGAGCGCGTGGCGGGCGATCTCGCGCTGGACGAGCCCGAGCCGGTAGAGGGAGATGACGAGGTCTTCGGCGGCGGTGGTGGTCATGATGAAAGCACTTGCATACGGCAAGCAAATAAGTGTAGCGAACGATCTCGCCGGCGACGCTCGCGCCCTAGCCGCGGGCCCCGCGCAGCCCGCAGCCGCACGAGTCGCGGTGCACGAAGGTCGCCCCCAGGCGGACCGACCGCGGCGGGAGCGTGGGGTCCTCGAGCCGCGACACCAGCAGCCGCACCGCGCGCTCCCCGAGCTCGATCGTCGGCTGGGCGATCACCGTGAGGCGCGGGGCGAAGAGGTCGGCCCACTCGAAGTCGTCGAAGGCGACGAGCGCGATGTCGTCGGGGACGCGCAGGCCGCGCTCCGTCAGCGTGCGGAGCACGCCGATCGTCATGAAGTTGTTGCCGCTGACGATCGCGGTGGGCGGCTCGGGGCGGTCGAGCAGCGCGCGCGTGGCGACCCGGGCGCGGTCGCGATGCGAGCCGCCCGCGACGATCAGCGCGTCGTCGTGCTCCATGCCGCTGCGCTCGAGCCCGAGCCGGAAGCCGCGCAGGCGCTCCTCCGTCGTCGTCACGCCGGGCATGCCGGCGACCATCGCGATCCGGCGGTGGCCCAGGCCGGCGAGGTGCTCGACGAGCTGCGCGGTCGGCTCCTCGTTCTCGCTGCCGACCTCGTCGAGCCCGGCGCCGAGGAGACGGTCGAGGAGGACGACCGGAACGGACTGCGTCCGCAGCCAGCGCAGCGCGTGCTCGGACGCGCCGGCGGACGGCGCGAGCAGCAGGCCGTCGACGCGGCGCTGCACGAGCTCCTGCACGATGTGCAGCTCGTGCTCGGGGTCGTCGCGCGTCTCGCCCAGCAGCAGCGTGTGCCCCGCCCGGCCCGCCTCGCCCTCGATCGCGGCGATCACGTCGGTGAAGTACGGGTTGGACAGGCCGCTGATGGCCAGTCCGAGCGACTGCGTGCGGGCGCGGGCGAGGGCGCGGGCCACCGTGTTGTGCGTGTAGCCGGTGCGCTCGATCGCCTCGAGCACGCGACGCGTCGCGCTCTCGCTGGCCGGCCGCGTGCCGTTGACGACGTGCGAGACGGTCGTCACGGAGACGCCCGCCAGACGCGCGACATCGGACATCGTCGTCATCGCGGCCAAGTCTACGCAAGCGCTTGCGGTCCACCGGTTCGACACTGACGCGACGTCATGTCGAACGGCCCCTGATCCGCGCGCAAGCGCTTGCGGGCAAGCGCTTGCGCCCGTACCGTGTGCGCTCATCCGAGGCCGTCGGGAGCGTCCGAGCACCCAGCGCACGACCGGTCTCGACTCACGACCCGAGGAGGCACGCCGAATGGCCGTCCACCCCGTCGTCGCGGACGTCACCGCGCGCATCACCGACCGCAGCGCAGCGACCCGCGCGGCGTATCTCGACAACATCGCCGGCGCCGCCCGGCGCGGCCCGGCCCGCGGCGAGCTCGGCTGCGCGAACCTCGCCCACGGCTTCGCGGCCTGCGGCGCGGACGACAAGCTCGCGCTGCAGGGCGGCGAGCGCGTGAACATCGCGATCGTCTCCGCCTACAACGACATGCTCTCGGCCCACCAGCCGCTGGAGCGCTACCCCGCGATGCTCAAGCGCGCGGTCGTCCAGGCGGGCGGCGTGGCCCAGTTCGCCGGCGGCGTGCCCGCGATGTGCGACGGCATCACCCAGGGCCGCAGCGGCATGGAGCTGTCGCTGTTCAGCCGCGACGTCGTCGCGATGGCCACCGCCGTCGCGCTCGCCCACGACATGTTCGACGGCGCCCTCCTGCTCGGCGTCTGCGACAAGATCGTGCCCGGCCTGCTCATCGGCGCGCTGACCTTCGGCCAGCTGCCGGTCGCGCTCGTGCCGGCCGGCCCGATGCCCTCCGGCCTGCCGAACCCGGAGAAGAGCCGCATCCGCCAGCTCGCCGCCGAGGGCAAGGCCGGCCAGAAGGAGCTGCTCGACGCGGAGTCGCGCTCCTACCACTCCCCCGGCACCTGCACGTTCTACGGCACGGCGAACTCCAACCAGATGGTCGTCGAGGCCATGGGGCTGCACCTGCCCGGGGCGAGCTTCGTGAACC
>JAXDHC010000069.1:0-5320 GCA_034664705.1 Solirubrobacteraceae bacterium | reverse complement strand
CGGCGCGCGACCATCGCCGGCGGGGCGCGCAAGCCGGCCACCGGCCCGCCGCTCCGCTAGCGCCGCGGCGGACCGCGTCCTCCACCGCCGGAGCATTAGAATCCCGCGCCTCATGCGCCGCCCGATGACGCTCCTCGCGACCCTCGTCCTCGCGCTCGCCCTCGGGGCGTGCGGCAACAAGGAGCACGAGATCCTCCACGGCAGCAACGAGGGCGCCTACCTCGATCTCGGCGGCATGAAGTACCAGGTGCAGATCTCCCGCGTGCTGAACCCCAACAGCCCCGAGGATCGCGCGTACCTCGTCGGCGTCGACGCGGCCCAGCGCAACCTCCCGGCCGGCCAGGAGTGGTTCGCCGTGTTCATGCGCGTGCAGAACGAGAGCGACGCGCCGGTGCGCGCCGCGACGAACTACACGATCACCGACACGCAGGACACGAAGTTCCGCCCGCTGAACCTCGGCCAGGACAACGTGTTCGCCTACCGCCCGACCACCGTCGCGCCGAAGGGCCTGCTGCCGGTCGCGGACAGCCCCGCGGCGGAGGGCACGATCCAGGGCGCGCTGCTGCTGTTCCGCATCCCGACGCGCAACCTCGAGAACCGTCCGCTCGAGCTGGCGATCACCGCCGGCGAGACGGCCACGGTCGACCTCGACATCTGACGCCGGGGCTCCCGGGCCCGGCGAGCGCCCTCAGGACCCTCGCCGGCACCGCAGACTCCGCCCGGGGCTGCGTGCAGCCTGGCGTTACCCCGCCGTGAAGGCGGTCAGCATCCGGTTGGCGGCGTGGAAGCCGTTGCCGACCGTGCAGATCGCGACGTAGGTGGCGCCCTTCTCCAGGGTGACGTTGAGCGTCTGCGACTTGCCCGACGCGAGCGTCTGGCTCTTGAACGGGCGACCGCCGCCCAGCGTCCGGATCACCGTGAAGTTGTGCTGCACGCCCGACGGCTTCGTCGACGTGTTGCGGAACGTGAATCGCACCGTGCCGGCCTTGATCGTCTTCGGCACGCCCCGGAACACGAAGTTCGGCGGGTCGCCGGTCATGTTGACCGTCACCCGGTTGGACGACTGCCTGCTGGGCGAGCTGCTGCCCAGCGCGGACACGGCGTAGGCCGCGACCATCGTGGCGGCCAGGGCCGCCACGACGAGTGCTCTGCGCCTCATGTACTGCTCCCTTCGGCGGAGTTCCCCGCGGCAGGCCCGGACGCCGGTGAACCGGTGGGCCCTGGGTCGCGGGGCTGTCGCGCCGACCCTAGACCCAGGCTCCGTCAAGAATCCATCAAGGCGGCGATGTTGCCTGCAGCGCGGCGGCGAGGACCTCGCGGGCGGCGGGGGCGGCGGTGTCCCCGCCGGCCCCGGAGGCGACGAGCAGGACGCCGACGGCCACGCGCGGGCGCCCGCGACCGGCCGGCGCGTACGCGGCGAACCAGGCGTCGGTGTCGGTCGGGTCGTTCTCCTGGGGCGGGCACGACTCCGGGTTGGCCGGGTCCGGCGTGCACCGCGTCGTGGTGCGCAGCTCGGCGGTCCCCGTCTTGCCGGCGACCTTCACGCCGGGGACGGCGGCGGCCGTGCCGGTGCCGCTGCGCACGACCTCGAGCATCAGGCGCTCGACGGTGCGCGCGGTGCGCTCGCGCGTGGCGCGCTCGGTCGGCGCGGGGCGGCGGGCGGCGTCGAAGTCGAGCGTGGGGCGCGGACGGCGTCCGTGCCGGCCGATCGCCGCGGCGACGACGGCCATCTGCAGCGCGGTTGCCTGCACGCGGCCCTGGCCGATCGCCGAGGAGCCGACCGCGAGGTCGTCGCCGATCTCGCCCGGCTGCGGGATGGTGCTCGTGGCCGCCCCGGGGATGCCCGGGTCCCGGTTGAAGCCGAAGCGCTCGGCGGCGGCGACGAGGCGCCGCGCCCCCAGATCGGCGCCCATCGGCGCGAAGACGGAGTTGCACGACTCCGCGAAGGAGTGCACGAGCGTCCCGCCGCACGCCTCGCCGTTGGCGTTCTCGACCGTCACGCCCTCGAGCGCGGCCTCGGTCTCGACGGGATACGCGCGGCCGGGGCTCGTCATGCCCGCCTCCAGCGCCCCGGTGACGGTGACGATCTTGAAGGTCGAGCCGGGCGGCTGGAGCCCGGAGAAGCCGATCCCCGCCGCGGCGAGCACCGCGCCGGTGCGCGGGTCGAGGGCGACGATCCCGCCGAGGCGCGGGCCGAGCGCCGTGACCGCCGCCTCCTGGACGCGCGTGGAGATCGTCGTGCGCACCGGCGCCGCCGCCCGCGGCCGGGCGCCGGCCACCATGCGCCCGCCCGCGTGCAGCTCTCCGCCGGGGTGCCCGATCAGCCGCACGTCGAAGATCCGCTCGAGGCCGCTGACGCCGACCTGCGTCGTGGCCGGGACGCCGAGCGCGTCGAGGTCGGCACGGCGCTCGGCCGGGATCGGCCCCAGCGAGCCCGCGATCGAGCCCGCCAGCCCGCCGAGCGGCGAGGAGCGGTCGGCTCCCTGGGCCAGCGGCGTCTTGTCGCGCGCGAGGAGCGAGGCGCGGGGCGGCAGGCGCGTGGTCCGCGTGAGGCGCTCGCCCTTGCGGAGCCCGGGGAAGACGAGGTGGCGCGCCCAGTCGATCCCGTCGGCGGCGACCGGGACGCGGACCGAGCCGCGGATCGCGCCGAAGACGCGCGTGTCCATCCGGACCGGGATCCGGTAGGCGCCGTCGCCGTCCGCCGACGGGCGGCCGGTGACGACGCGCCCGGCGGTGGCGGTCTCGAGCGCGTGCTGGTAGGCGGTGGCGAAGGCGCCCCGGCGGACCCGCCCGCGCTCGGCGGGCGACAGCTCGCTGTACATCGCGGCGAAGTCGCCGCGCGTCCACGCCGCCGCGAACCGCTCGGCGGTGCGCTGGGTGTCGGGAACGTGGACCGCGCCGCACACCAGGCCGCCGGCGAAGGCCACGCCCGCCAGCGCGGCGCCGACCGCGAGCGCCCGCGCACGCACCCGCGCGCTCTCGGCGCGTCGGCCCCGTGGCGCGGCTCGGCGCACTCCATGTGGCTGGCCCGCCACTGGAGGCAGGGTAGCCTGCGCCCCCGCCGTGACCTCCGTCGACTGGATCATCGTCGCCCTCACGCTCGTCGCGGCCTTCTCCGGCTACGCGCAGGGCTTCGTCGTCGGGGCGGCCACGCTGGTCGGGTTCGCGGGCGGCCTGTTCCTCGGCGGCCGCCTCGGCTCGGCCATCGTGGAGTCGGGCGCGCAGTCGCCCTACACGCCGCTGTTCAGCCTCGTGGGCGCCATGCTCGGCGGGTTCCTGCTCGCCGCGATCCTGGAGCGCCTCGGGCACGGCGTGAAGCGCTTCATGCGCCTGCCGGGGCTCGGGGTCGTCGACGGGCTGGGCGGCGCCCTGCTGAGCGGCGCGGTCGCGCTGGGGCTCGTGTGGCTGGCGGGCGCCGTGGCGCTGCAGACGCCCGGTGCGCGGACCTTCCGCGACGAGATCCAGCGCTCCACGGTCCTCCGCTCCCTCAACGACGCCCTCCCGCCGTCCGGACCGGTCCTCAACGCGCTCGCCCGCTTCGACCCGTTCCCGCAGATCGACGGGCCGTCGGCCTCGGTGCCGGCGCCGCGGGCGGCGATCGCGCGCGACGCCGACGTGCGCGCCGCGGCCGGCGGTGTCGTGAAGATCCAGGGCACCGCGTGCGGGCTCGGCGTCGAGGGCTCGGGCTGGATCGCCGCCGACGACGTGGTCGTCACGAACGCGCACGTCGTCGCCGGCCAGAGCGACACGACGGTGCAGCTCGGGGGCGAGGGGCCGCGCCTCGACGCCCAGGCGATCGCCTTCGATCCCCGCAACGACGTCGCCGTCCTGCGCGTCGAGGGCCTCGCCGGCCGGTCGATCCCGCTCGCGCCGCAGGTCCGCTCCGGGGTCCAGGCCGCGATCCTCGGCTTCCCGGAGAACGGCCCCTACGACGTGCGCGCGGGCCGCGTGGGGGCGACGCGCACCGTCCTGACCCAGGACGCCTACGGCCGCGGGCCGGTCCAGCGGCGGCTGACCACGCTGCGCGGCCTCGTGCGGCCGGGCAACTCGGGCGGCCCGATGATCGACGCCCAGGGCCGCGTGGTCACGACGGTGTTCGCCGCGACGCGCGGCGGCGGGCCGGCCGGCGGCTTCGGGGTGCCCAACGCGATCGTGCGCCAGCGCCTGACCGGCGCCTCGGGCCCGGTCGGCACCGGCCCCTGCGCGAGCTGAGCCCGCGGTCCCGAGCGTGACCGGCGCGAGCGGCCCGGCAGGTCGGCTCGCTACGCTGCTCGCCCAATGGCCAAGACCCTCCTCATCGCCGAGAAGCCGTCCGTCGGGCAGGATCTCGCCCGCGTGCTCCCGGGGCCCTTCGAGAAGCACACCGGGGCCGGTGAGCGCACGACGCGCTGGCTGGAGGGGCCCGAGCACGTCATCACGTGGGCCGTCGGCCACCTCGTGCAGCTCGCCGAGCCGGACGAGTACGACGACAAGTTCAAGAAGTGGCGGATGGCCGACCTGCCGATCGTGCCCGACCGCTTCAAGCTCGTCGTCCGCGACGAGCGCTCCCAGAAGCAGATGGCCGTCGTCAAGAACCTGCTGCGCCGCGACGACATCGCCCAGCTCGTGAACGCCTGCGACGCCGGCCGCGAGGGCGAGCTCATCTTCAAGTGGGTGGTCGAGAAGGCGGGTGGCAGCAAGCGGCCCGTCCAGCGCCTCTGGCTGTCGTCGATGACGAAGCAGGCGATGCTCGACGCGCTGGCCAACCTGCGCCCCGACGACGAGATGAAGCACCTCGAGGAGGCGGCGAAGTCGCGCTCCGAGGCCGACTGGATCGTCGGCATGAACGCCACGCGCGCCGCCACGATCCGGCTGCGGTCCTCCTTCGACGGCGCCGTCTCGCTCGGCCGCGTGCAGACGCCGACGCTGGCGATCCTCACCCGCCGGGAGGAGGAGATCCGCGCGTTCGTGCCCGAGAAGTACTGGCTCGTGGACGCGAAGTTCGCCACCGACGACGACCGCCGCTACGAGGGCCGCTTCCACGCGGGGGCCCAGCCGCGGCTGGCCAGCGCCGAGGAGGCCGACGCGATCGTCGCCGCCGTGCGCGGCCGGCGCGGCGAGATCACCAAGCTCGCCAAGACGGAGCGCAAGGAGCGCGCGCCGCTGCTGTACGACCTCACCTCGCTGCAGCGTGAGGCCAACACGCGCTTCGGGTTCTCCGCGCGGCGCACGCTGGCCGCCGCGCAGCGCTGCTACGAGGAGCACAAGGTCCTCACGTATCCGCGGACGAGCTCGCGGTACCTGACGAGCGACATGGTCCCCGAGATCAAGCCCACGGCCG
>JAXDHC010000068.1:0-7263 GCA_034664705.1 Solirubrobacteraceae bacterium | reverse complement strand
TCGGCGGCCCGCCGCTGCCCGACGGCCGGGTCCCGGGCCTCGAGGCGCGGTCGTACTACAGCCCGCCCCACGCCACGTGGGCCGGCGGCGTGCACGCCGCCATCGTCGAGGTCGACATGGACTCGCTGGAGGTCAGCTTCCTCAAGTACGTCCTCGTCCACGACTGCGGCAAGATGATCAATCCCGCCATCGTGGAGGGCCAGGTCATGGGCGGCGTGGCGCAGGGCATCGGCGGCGCGCTGTACGAGCGCCTCGTCTACGACGAGGACGGCCAGCTGCGCAACGGGTCCTTCATGGACTTCCTCATCCCGTACGCGACCGAGGTCCCGCGCCTGGAGATGCACCACCAGGAGACGCCCTCGCCGCTGAACGTGCTCGGCATCAAGGGCGTCGGCGAGGCGGGCGCCATCCCGGTCCCCGCGCTGACGGCCAGCGCCGTGAGCGACGCGCTGCGCCCGCTCGGCATCGAGATCATGGAGGCGCCGCTCATGCCCGACCGGCTCTTCCACCTCGTCAGCGAGGTCGACGGCGCTGCCGGCGGGACGCCGGCGGCCGATGGCGGCGGCGCCGGCTAGGCCGGCCCGCCGCGAGGGCGAGGGACGGGGGCTCGCCGCGTCCGTGCGCAGCGGCGCGGCCTCCGCGCGCGAGGTCGTCGAGGACCGCCTCGCCCGCGCCGACGCCCTCGCGCACCTCGGGGCGCTCTGGCACGTCGACCGTGAGGGCGCTCGCGCCGCGGCGGTCGCGATCGACGCGCGCGTGCGGCGCGGGGAGGACCCCGGGCCGCTCGCCGGCGTCCCGGTCGTCGTGAAGGACGGCTTCGCCGTGCGCGGCCTCCCGCGCGACGGCGGCGGCACGCGGCGCGAGGTCTCGGCGTCCGACGCCGACGCGGTCGCGCGGCTGCGCGCGGCCGGGGCGGTCGTCCTCGGCACGGCGGCGATGCACCAGCTCGCGTTCGGCACGACCGGCCAGACGCCGGGCCGCCCCGCCGTCCGCAACCCGCGCGACCCCCAGCGCCACCCCGGCGGCTCGTCGAGCGGCTCGGCGGTGGCCGTCGCCGCGGGGATCGTGCCGCTCGCGCTGGGCTCCGACAGCGCCGGGTCGGTGCGCGTCCCCGCCGCCTGGTGCGGCGTCGTGGGCGTCAAGCCCGCCCGCGCCGACCTGTCGCGCGAGGGCCTGCTGCCGCTCGCGCCGACGCTCGACGCGGCCGGCTGGATCGCCGCGTCGGTCGACGACGCGCTGCTGGCCGGCGAGGTGCTGGCGCCGGCCGCGACGCCGCGCCCGGCGACCGTCGCGGGCCTGCGCGTGGCCGTCGACCCGGCGGCGCTCGCGGCGTGCGAGCCCGACGTCGCGCTGGCCTGTCGTCGCGGCCTCGAGGCCCTCGCGGCGGCCGGCGCCGTCGTGCGCGAGCAGCGCGCCGGCCTGCCGGCGCCGCGCGTGGGCGCGCTCTACGCCGCCGAGCTCGCCGCGGCGTGGGGCGAGCGGATCGACCTCGCCGACGCGACCGTGGGCGACGACGTGCGCCGCGGCATCGAGCACGGCCGGACGCTCACCGCCGCCGAGGTGGCCTCGCTGCGCGAGGCGTGCCGCCGGGCGCGGGCGTCCGCGACGCTCGACGCCGACGCGCTCGCCACGCCGACCGTCCCCGTCGTCGCGCCCCCGCTCGACCGGCCTGACGACGTGCGCACGGCGACGCGCTTCACCCGCGCGATGAACGTCGTCGACTGGCCGGCCATCACGGTGCCGTGCCCGTCTCCCGGCCTCCCCGCCGGGCTGCAGCTCGCCGCGCCCCGCGGCGGCGAGGCGGCGCTGTGGGGGCTGGCGCTCGCGATCGAGGGCGGGGCGCGGGCATGAGCCACGCATGGCTGCCGTCGCCCGAGATCGTCGAGGCCGCGAACTCGACGCGCTTCGCCCGCGCCCACGGGCTCGCGGACCTCGACGCGCTCCACGCGCGCTCGGTCGCGGATCCGGCGTGGTTCTGGGACGCGATCGTCGGACACCTGGGGATCGAGTTCCACCGGCCCTACGACACGGTGCTCGACCTCGCCGACGGCCTGCCGTGGGCGCGCTGGTACACCGGCGGGGAGCTGAACCTCGCCCACAACTGCGTCGACCGCCACGCCGCGGCGCCGGAGCGCGCGGGGCGTGACGCCATCCGCTGGGAGGACGAAGCGGGGCGCACCCGCCGCCTGACCTACGCCGAGCTCGCGGACGTCGTCGCGCGGTGCGCGGCGGGGCTGCAGGCCCGAGGGGTGCGCGCCGGCGACCGCGTCGGCCTCGTCATGCCCGTGGTCCCCGAGGCGATCGCCGCCTGGTACGCGATCGTCCGCCTCGGCGCCGTCGTCGTCCCCATGTTCTCGGGCTACGGGGCGCCGGCCATCGCCACGCGGCTGCGCGACGCCGGGGCGGTGGCCGTCGTCGCCGGCGCCACGCTGACGCGTCGCGGACGGGCGCTTCCGCTGCGCCAGACGGTGCTGGAGGCGTGCGCCGCGGCGCCCTCGGTGCGCTTCGTCGCGGTCTGGGACGACGAGCACGGCCCGGGCGCGGCGGACGGCGTGCGCGGCCCGCAGACCGTGGCCTGGGACGACCTCGTCGCGGGCGACGCGCCGGCGACGCCGCCCGCGATGGTGCCCTCCGAGCACCCGCTGATGCTCTGCTACACGTCCGGGACGACCGGGCGGCCGAAGGGCGCGCTGCACGTCCACGCCGGCTTCCTCGTCAAGACGGCCCAGGAGGTCTTCTTCCAGGCCGACGTCCGGGACGGCGACGCGGTGTTCTGGCTGTCGGACATGGGCTGGATCATGGGGCCGTGGGCGATGGTCGGCGCCCACGCCGCCGGCGCCACGCTCGTCCTCTACGACGGCGCCCCGGACCATCCGGGCCCCGGCCGCCTGTGGGAGCTCGCCGAGCGCCAGGAGGTGACGTTCCTCGGCCTGTCGCCGAGCCTCGCCCGCGCGCTCATGGCCCACGGCACGGCCCCGGCGCGCGCGCACGACCTCTCGCGGCTGCGGCTCTTCGGCTCCGGCGGCGAGCCGTGGACGCGGGCGGCGTACGACTGGCTCGCGCGCGACGTCGGGCAGGGACGCCGGCCGATCATCAACCTCTCCGGCGGCACCGAGGTGGCGGCGTCGTTCCTGTCCTGCGACATCGCGGCGCCGATCAAGCCGTGCTCGCTCGGCCGCCCCGCCCTGGGCATGGCGGTCGACGTCCTCGACGACGAGGCGCGGCCGCTGCGCGGGGCGGTCGGCGAGCTCGTCTGCCGGGCGCCGTGGCCGTCGATGACGCGCGGCATCTGGGGCGACCGGCAGCGGTACCTGGAGACCTACTGGTCGCGCTGGCCGGACCTCTGGGTCCACGGCGACTGGGCGTCCGTCGACGCGGACGGCGCCTGGTACCTCCACGGGCGCTCCGACGACACGCTGAACGTCGCCGGGAAGCGCATCTCGTCGGCCGAGTACGAGGCGCCGCTGCTCGCCCACCCGGCCGTGCGCGAGGCGTGCGCGGTCGGCGTGCCGCACGACCTGAAGGGCGAGACCGCGTGGTGCTTCGTCGTGGTCGCCGACGGCGCCTCGGCCGGCGACGCGCTGCGCGCGGAGCTGACCGCCGTGGTCGAGGGCGAGATCGGGCGGGCGTTCCGGCCCGGGCGCGTGGCGTTCGTGACCGCGCTGCCCAAGACGCGGTCGGGCAAGACCGTGCGCCGCGCGGTCCGCGCGATCGCGACCGGCGGCGACCCCGGCGACATCTCGGTCCTCGAGGACATCGCCGCCCTCGACGCGGTGCGCGGCGCGGCCTGAAAACGAAAGCTCACAAGTCACCATGACGATCCAGAACGATCCGACCACCGGCACGGCGCTCCTGCCGTCGCTGACCGATCCCGCCGAGCGCGGCGAGCGCGAGGCGGTCCGCTTCGGCGAGCGCGGCCTGACCCACCGGGAGCTTGCGGGCGCCGCCGGCCATGTCGCCGCGGCCGTGGAGGACGCGCCGCGCGTCGCGGTGTGGGCGGTGCCGGAGCTCGAGACGTGCGTCGCGATCGTCGGCGCGCTGCTCGCCGGGGTCCCGGTCGTGCCGATCAACCCCAAGTCCGGCGAGCGCGAGCTGGCGCACATCCTGGACGACAGCGCGCCGTCGCTGGTGCTGACCGCCCCGGGCGCGGAACTGCCGGCGGCGTTCGCGGGCGTGGCCCGCGTCGACGTGGACGTCGCGGCCCGCGCGGCGCACGAGCGTCCGGAGCCCGGGCCCGAGGCGCCCGCGATCGTGATCTACACCTCGGGCACGACGGGCGCGCCGAAGGGCGTGGTGCTCCCGCGCCGCTCGATCACCTCGAACCTCGACGCGCTCGCGGAGGCGTGGCAGTGGACCGGTGCCGACGTGCTCGCGCACGCGCTTCCGCTGTTCCACGTGCACGGGCTGATCCTCGGCGTGCTCGGCCCGTTGCGGCTGGGCGGCGCCGTGCACCACCTCGGTCGCTTCTCGTCCGAGGCGGTGGCGGACGCGCTCGCCGGCGAGGCCACGATGCTGTTCGGCGTCCCGACGATGTACCACCGCCTGGCCGAGGACGCGGAGGCCGATCCGCGCCTCGCGGCCGCGCTCGGCCGCGCGCGGCTGCTCGTGTCGGGCTCGGCGGCGCTGCCGGCCGCCGACCACGCGCGGATCGAGCGCGCGAGCGGCCAGCGAGTGGTCGAGCGCTACGGCATGACCGAGACGCTCATGAACACCGCCGTGCGGGCGGACGGCGACCGCCGCGCCGGCGCGGTCGGCCTGCCGCTGGACGGCGTCGAGGTGCGCCTCGTGGACGACGACGGCGCCGTGATCGACGCGAGCGACGGCGAGACGGTGGGCGAGATCCACGTCCGCGGCCCGAACGTGTTCCTCGAGTACCTCAACCGCCCCGACGCGACCGCCGAGGCCTTCGCCGACGGCTGGTTCCGCACGGGCGACGTGGCCACGCGCGACCCCGACGGCTACGTGCGGATCGTGGGGCGCCGCGCCACCGACCTCATCAAGAGCGGCGGCTTCAAGATCGGCGCCGGCGAGATCGAGAGCGCGCTGCTCGAGCACCCCGCCGTGGCCGAGGCGGCGGTGACCGGCGAGCCCGACGACGATCTCGGCGAGCGCATCGTCGCGTGGGTCGTCCCGGCCCCCGGACATGAGGCGCCGGACGCGCGGGCGCTGGCCGACCACGTCGCGCGCCTGCTCAGCCCGCACAAGCGCCCGCGCGTCGTCCATCACCTCGGCGCGCTGCCGCGCAACGAGATGGGCAAGGTGCAGAAGAAGCGCCTGGCGCCATGACCGTCACGGCGCGGCCCGCCCCCGCGCCGTCGGACGGCGGCGGTGGCGCCCGGGCCGCGATCGCCGCGGTGGCCGGCGCGTTCGCCGAGCTCGATGGCGGGTCCGACGCCGTCGCGGCCGACCCGATCGCGTGGGCGGGGTATGCGGAGCAGCTGTCGCGCGCGCGGGCGCGAAGCGGAGAGCCGGAGTCCGTCGTCTGCGGCGACGCGCGCATCGGCGGCGTCGACGCGGTGGTGATCGCCTTCGACTTCCGCTTCCTGGGCGGCTCCATGGGGGAGGCCGGCGGGCGCCTTGTCGCCGACGCGTTCGAGCGCGCGCGGCGCCTGCGCCGGCCCGTGGTGAGCCTCGTGGCGTCCGGCGGATGTCGCATGCAGGAGGGGATGCGGGCGCTGGTGCAGATGCAGCGGATCGCGGCCGCCTGTCATCGCGCGCGGGCAGCGGGTGTCGCGCACGTGAGCGTTCTGCGCGGTCCCGCCACCGGCGGCGCGTGGGCCTCCCTGGCCGCGGCCGCCGACGTGATCCTCGCGCTGCCGGGCGCGATCGTCGGGTTCGCCGGGCACCGAGTCCGCGGCGGCGCGGACTCCTGGACGTTCACGGCCGAGGGCGAGGCGGCGCACGGGCAGGTCGACCAGGTCGTCGCCGAGGAGGACCTGCCGGCCAGGCTCGCGCTCGTGCTGGCGCTCTTGGCCGGCGGCCGGGACCCGCGGCCGGCCGACGTCCCGGCGGCGCTCGGCCGCGCCGACCTCGCGCACGACGGGTGGACCGCCGTCCTGCGCGCCCGCGCACCGGAGCGCCCGCGGGCGCCCGCGTATCTCGACCACTACTTCGACGCCCGCGTCGCGCTCGCGGGCGACCGCGCGGGCGGCCACGACGCCGGCATGCTCTGCGGGATCGGGCGGCGCCACGGCCGGGCGATCGCCTACGCCGCCCAGGCCGGCACCGCCAACACGCCCGCCGGCTTCCGCACCGCCGCCCGCCTCCTCCGGCTTGCCGACCGCCTCGCCCTGCCGGTCCTCACGCTGGTGGACACGCCGGGCGCGGCCAACGACGAGGCCGCGGAGCGGGCCGGCGTGGGCCCGGCCATCGCGGACGTGTTCGCGGCGATGGCCGCGGCGACCGTGCCCGTGACGACGCTCGTGATCGGCGAGGGCGGCTCCGGCGGCGCACTCGCGCTGGCCTCGCCGGACGGCCTCTGGATGACCCCCGACAGCTACTTCGCCGTGATCGCCCCCGAGGCCGCGACCGCCATCCTCAAGCGCCCGCCCGAGGAGGCCCCGGCCGTCGCCGCACAGCAGCGGCTGCGCCCCCAGGAGCTCGTCGAGCTCGGCGTCGCCCGGGGGATCGCACGGCCTGCGGATCCGGCGCCGTCGCCGGCGGCCGGCGCGTCCGGCCGCTCGGCCTGACGCCGCTCGCCGCGAGCTACGCTGTCATCGAGCCCCCTGGGGCAACGATGCCGCAGCCTGAACCTCGCACGCGCGGGGCGGTGCGCGCCCCGCTGCTGATCTCGACCTTCGTCCTGCTGATGTTCGTGCTGGGCGTCGTGGGCTGGCTCGCCGAGAACGACACCGCCTGGGGACTGGCGCTCGCGTTCGCCGCCCTCGCCGTGGCGACCGGTGCCATGGGCCTGGTGGTGCGCGACCTCCTCGCGGACCAGGACGGCGAGGGGCAGGCGTCGCAGGGGCCCTCCATGCGGTGGCCGGCGGCGCTCCTGGCGGCGGTCGTCGTCGCCGCGGTGGCCGCGGCGATCGCCGGCACCCACGGCGAACACGCCGCGACCGCCACCTCGGCGCTCTCGGCCGGGAGCGCCGTGCGCACGGTTCGCGCCTACCTCGTCGCCGCCGACGTGGACGGAGACGGGGAGGCCGGATGCGCCCTCGACGACTTCGGCGGCGGGGGCCGGCGCGGGCCTCCTGCGAGTCCCCGCACGCTCGGCGCCTTCGCCGTCCGCGTCGACGGGCGCTCGGGCCAGGCGCGTGT
>JAXDHC010000067.1:0-3452 GCA_034664705.1 Solirubrobacteraceae bacterium | reverse complement strand
AGCAGCTCGAAGACCGAGCGCTCGGACTGCTCCATCAGCACGTCCTTGCCGACGATGCCGATGTCGGCCGCGCCGGCCTCGACGTACGTCGGCACGTCGCTCGGGCGCATGGTCACGATGCCGACGTCGGCGAACAGCAGCCGGCGGTCGTTCGCGCGCACGGGCGCGGTGTCGATGCCGATGCTGTCGAGGGCGTCGAGGGTCTCCCCCAGCAGCGCCCCGCGGGGCACCGCGATGGTCAGGCCGAAGGGGTTCACAGCCCACCGCGCTCCTCGCCCGAGAGCGCGACGTGCAGCCGGTCGACGCCGAGCGCGAAGCCGACCGCGGGCAGCGGGCGGCCGAAGCGCCCGAGCAGGTCGTCGTAGCGCCCGCCGCCGCCGATCGGCGCGCCGAGCGCCGGGTCGTAGACGTCGAAGACCGCGCCCGTGTAGTAGCCGAGGCCGCGGGCGAGCCCGAGGTCGAAGATGACGCGCCCGGCGACGCCCGGCTCGAGCAGGTCCAGGACGTCGCGCAGGTTCGTGAGGGCGTCGGCGACCGGCCCGGATTCCGCGCTGAGCACGTCCGGCCCGCCGCGCAGCTGGGGCACGCGGACGAGCAGGTCGGCGGCCTCGGCGCCGAGGTCGAGGCGGTCGACCTCGCGCTCCAGGCCGACGAGGTCCTTCGTCGCCAGCTCGTGCAGCATGCGCTCACGCGCCTCCTCGGGAACGTCGAAGGCGGCCATCAGCGCGGGGTACAGCGACGCGTCGCCGAGGCCGACGCGGTAGCCGCCCAGCCCGACGGCGTCGAGCGCGTGGCACAGCACGGTCAGCGCCTCGGCGGTGCCCGGCGCCCCCGGCGCGCCGATGAGCTCGATCCCCGCCTGGAGGAACTCGCGCATCTGGCCGCGGTGCGGGCGCACCGCGCGGTAGGCGTGCGCCACGTAGCAGAAGCGCAGCGGCGGATCGGCGGTCGGGAAGCGCGTCGCGACGAGCCGCGCGATCGGCACGGTCATGTCGGCGCGCAGGGCGAGCACCTCGCCGTGGTCGTCGAACACGCGATAGGCGGGCTGCACGCCGCCCGGGGCCTGGCGCAGCACGCTCTCGTACTCGATCGCGGGCGTGTAGACCTCGCCGTAGCCGTGGCGCTCGAACACCGCGCGCAGCGCCTCGGTGATCGCTCGCAGCTCGCGCATCTCGTCCGGGAGGACGTCGCGCGTTCCGCTGGGGATCGGGTGGATCACACGCCGGCGGGCTGCGCGCTGGCAACCCGCTCGATCTGCGCGCCGAGCTCGCGCAGCCGTTCGTCGATGCGCTCGTACCCGCGGTCGATCTCGCGGATGTTCTGGATTTCGCTGCGCCCCTGGGCCCCGAGCGCGGCGATGAGCATGGCCATGCCGGCGCGGATGTCCGGCGAGGAGAGCCGCTCGCCGCGGAGGCGGCTGGGCCCGGAGATGATCGCCCGGTGCGGGTCGCACAGCGTGATGTCGGCCCCCATGGAGACGAGCTTGTCGGTGAAGACCATGCGGTTCTCGAACATCCACTCGTGCACGAGCACCGACCCGCTGACCTGTGTCGCCAGAGCGATGGCGATCGACGTCAGGTCCGCCGGGAACGCGGGCCACGGCCCGTCCTGGATCTTGGCCTTGAACTCGCCGATGTCGCGCTGGGCGATCAGGCTCTGCTCGCCGGGAACCAGGACGTCGGCGCCGTCGAGCTCCGTGCGCAGGCCGAGACGGTCGAAGACGAGGCGGATCATCCGCAGGTCCGCGGGCGCGGTGTCCTTGATGCGCAGCTCGCCGCCGGTCACGCCGGCCAGCGCGATGAACGAGCCGATCTCGATGTGGTCGGGCCCCACCCGGTGGATGCAGCCGCCGAGCTCCGCGCGGCCGGTCACGCGAAGGACGTTCGAGCCGATGCCCTCGATCGCGGCGCCCATCTTCACGAGCATCCGCGCGAGGTCCTGGACGTGGGGCTCGCACGCGGCGTTGCCGATCACGGTCTCGCCGGGGGTGAGCGCGGCGGCCATGAGCGCGTTCTCGGTCGCCATCACCGAGGGCTCGTCCATGAAGACCTCCCCGGCCCGGAGACCGCCGTCGGGGGCGGTGAGGACGATGTCGCGCTCGTGGGCGAACCGGGCGCCGAGGGCTCGGAAGGCGTCGAGGTGCGGATCCAGCCGGCGGCGGCCGATGACGTCGCCGCCGGGCGGCGGCATGTCCGCGTGGCCGAAGCGGGCGAGCAGCGGGCCGGCGAGCAGGAACGAGGCGCGGATGCGCTCGGCGTGCTCGCGGTCGATGTGCGCCTCGCGGTCGACGCCGGCGGCGCAGAGCACCACCTCGTTGTCGTCGCGCCACTCCACCGAGACGCCGATCCCGCGCAGCACGCGCAGCATCGCCTCGACGTCGCGGATGCGCGGGACGTTGCGCACGACGACCTCCTCGGTCGTCAGGACCGAGGCGGCGAGAATCGGCAGTGCGCCGTTCTTGTTTCCGGCGGGGATGACCGTGCCGCGAAGCGGCACACCGCCGTCGATGACGAACTTCTCCATACGCGAAAGCGCCGCGGGAGCGGGAAGCGGCGGCTCGGCTAGCCTAACACCCATGTCCGTGCGGCTTTCGCGTGACGAGGCCTGGTCCCTGCTGACGGAGTGGGTCGAGTCGGAGTCCCTGCGCCGCCACTGCCTCGCCGTGGAGACCGCGATGCGGGCATACGCACGATCGCGTGGCGAGGACGAGGAGCTGTGGGGCGTCGTCGGCCTGCTGCACGACATGGACTACGAGCGCCACCCGGACCTCGACACCGGGCACCCGCGCGTCGCGCTCGCCGAGCTCGAGCGCCGCGACGTCGCCCCGGTGATCGTGCGCGCGATCGCCTCGCACGCCGACTTCCTCGGGGTCTCGCGCGACTCGCCGCTGGAGAAGACGCTCTACGCCGTCGACGAGCTGTCGGGCTTCATCCTGGCGTGCGCGTATGTCCGGCCCGAGGGCCTGGCGGGCCTGGCGCCCAAGTCGGTGAAGAAGAAGCTCAAGCAGCCGAGCTTCGCCGCGGCGGTCAACCGCGACGAGGTCGTGAAGGGCGCCGAGGAGCTCGGCGTCGACTTCGACGAGCACGTGCGCTTCGTCATCGCCGCGCTGGACGAGCGCGCCGCGGACCTGGGCGTCCGCGGAACGACCGCCGCGGCGTGAGCGCCCGCGCGCGCTACGCGCGCATCCTCCGCACGCCGCACGTGCTGCCGCTCATGGTGGCCGCGCTCGTCGCGCGCCTGCCGATCGGCATCCACTCGCTGGCCATCGTGCTCTTCCTGCGCGAGCGCACGGGGTCCTACGCGGTCGCCGGCGTGGTCGCGGCGGCCTTCGCGCTCGGCGCCGGGGCCGGCGCGCCGCTCGCCGGGCGCCTAGTCGACCGGTTCGGCCAGGGCCGCGTCCTCGTGCCGGCGGCGCTCCTGCACGCCGGCTTCCTCGCCGCCCTCGTCGGGCT
>JAXDHC010000066.1:0-5866 GCA_034664705.1 Solirubrobacteraceae bacterium | reverse complement strand
CCAGCTGTCCGCGCGGACGCCTGAGCGCCGGGAGACGTGGCCGGTGGGCACCCTCATGGCCGGCCGATCGTAGGCGGACGGTTGGGATGTCGCCGGGGACCAAAATGGGGACCGAATTCGACAACGGTCGAACGTCCCGGAACGACGAAAGCCCCGCTATGCAGGGCTTTTCTGATGCCGGAGGAGGGACTCGAACCCCCGACACGCGGATTATGATTCCGCTGCTCTAACCGACTGAGCTACTCCGGCGGGGAGGCTGGAGTGTAGCCGGGGGCCACCGTGCCGCGCGAGCCGTTCGAGCTCGGGCTCCGATCGTCCAGCCCCGCGCTCGAGCGCGGCGCCGCGCACGCCTCGCGCAGACCTGCGCCGGGCGGCGGACGGTCGGCCACCCGACCGCTGAGCGGCACCCACGAACCGCCGGGCGCAGAACGGGGACGTTGCATTTCCTTTACCCGAAGGGAGTGATGTCTTTATGCGGAGCTGGCACGCGATTCCATAGGTTTCGTCGTGGCCCGGACGTTCGGGCAGCCCCCCACGAAAAGGCGCCTCGTGCGCTTCATAGCCCCCCTTCTCACCCTCACCATCATGTGGCTGGCTGCGCCGATGGCGCATGCCTGGACGCCGCCCCCCACCGACGACGCCGCGCGGCTGGCCGCCTACCTGCCGATCGCCCGGGCGGCGTGGACCGGCTCGCCGTGCGCCGGGCGCGAGGTCGTCCATCTGCAGGCCGACGCCGTGCTGCGCGCCGAGGCGCCGGGGATCACGGGGAGCGCCGGCTCCGTACTGGACGGGATGGCCGCGCCGACGATCTGCGAGGTCTGGCTGGCGGGCGACCTCGATCCGCTGACCTTCTGCACGGTGCTCGTCCACGAGATCGGCCACCTGGCCGGCCGCGAGCACAACGCCGTGGCCGGCGACGTCATGAACGGCGAGGGGAACCTCGGTTGGGAGCCGTGCCGTGCGGCGGCCACGCCACCGCCGGTGCTCGTCGCGCAGGAGGTCCGCGCGGAGCTGCCCGCTCCGCAGGCGTCGTGGCGCGTCGGCTGTGGGCCCGCGCGCGGCGGCGCTCGCCGCTGCGTCGCGCGGCGCGGCACGCTCGTGCGCCGCTACCGCGTCCGCGCGGCCCAGCAGGGGCTCGCCGTCGTGCGGGTCCGCTGACGAGGGGCTGGCACGAGTCGGGAGGTGCGGTTGTCCGTACCTCCAATCGCGGGCCCCGATCGTTGGCCGCGCGCCCGATGTGGCTCCGGCCGTCCGGCGCGATGCTGTGGACAGATGACCATCAACCTCGGCATGGCCCTGGCGCTCGCGTGCGCCGCCCTCACCCAGCTCGGCTTCCTCTGCAAGCACCGGGGCGCGAACCGCGTCCCCCGCGTGGAGTGGAACCGCCCGCTCAAAAGCGCCGGCGCCCTCCTGTCGACGCGGTGGTTCGCGATCGGCATGGCCGTCGCGGCCGGGGCGTGGGCGCTGCACGTCGCCGCGCTGTCGCTCGCGCCGCTGTCGGTCGTGCAGGCGGTCCTGTCGACCGGCGTCATCATGCTCGCCGTCCTCGGCAGCGTGCTGTTCGGGTGCAAGGTCCCGCGGCGGCAGTGGATGGGCCTCGGGCTGACCGCCGGCGGGCTCCTGCTGCTGGTCATGACGCTGCCGAAGGCGTCCGGCGCGCACGCGACGTTCGCCTTCACCGGGCTGCTCGCGTTCGAGGTCGGGATGCTCGCGCTCGGGGCGCTGCTCATCGCCGCGCCGCGCCTCGGCGCCCCCGCGCACCACCACGGCGCGGTCCTCGGCGCCGCCGCCGGCACGCTCTTCGGGGTCTCCGACGTCGCCCTGAAGGCGCTGACCGGCGTGGCCGGGAACGGCGCCGTGGCGCTGCTCGCGTCGCCGTGGCTGCTCGTCGCCGCGCTGGCCTCGGTCCTCGCCTTCCTCGCCTCGGCGCGGGGCCTCCAGGAGGGCGACGCCGTGCCCGTCATCGCCTGCACCTCGACCGCCGCGAACGTGACGTGCATCCTCGGCGGGATCGTCGTCTTCGGCGACGCGCTCGCCGGCGGACTGCTCCTCGCCGTCCAGGTCGCCGCCTTCGCGCTCATCGCCGTCGCCGCGCTGCTCACGCCGGCCGGCCACGGGCACGCGCCCGTCGCGACGAACGCGTAGCGCCGCCCACGAGCCGGAGCTAGAGTCGGCCGCAGGCGCCGCCACCCGGTGGCGCGCGACGTGGGAGGTGCCCCGCGATGCCGTCCACAGCAACGCCGGTGCAGCCGGCCGTGCGCGGCCTGGTCGCCGAGCTCGAGGCCGAGCGCGACGCGCTCGCCGACGCCGTGGTCGAGCGCATCCGCGTCGCGGTCCCCGAGTTCCGCCCGCTCCCGCGCGGCACCCTGCGCCGCGCGGTGGTCAACACCCTGGAGCGCGAGCTCGCCGCACTGCGCGAGGTCCGCGCGCCCACCGCGCTCGAGCTCGAGGCCGCGGCGGCGATCGGGCGCGAGCGCGCCGAGCAGGGCGTGTCGGTGGAGGCCGTGCTCCACGCCCATCGCGTCGCCGTCAGCGTCCTGTGGGGGCGCTTCGGCGAGCTGGCGCGCGCACGCGACGCCGACGTCGCGTGCGTCCTGGCCTTCTCGGAGACGCTGTGGCGCTGGGCCGACGCCGTGATGGAGGTCGTCGCCGCCGCCCATCGCGCCGTGGAGCTCCAGCTCGCCCGCGAGGAGCAGCAGCGCCGCGACGCCTTCGTCGTCGCCGTCCTCACGGGGACGATCGACGCCACTGAGCTGCGCCGCGACAGCGCCGCCTTCGGCCTCGATCCCGACCGCGCCTACGTCCCGTTCCGGGCCCGGGCGCGCGAGGACGACGACGCCCGCGGCCTGTCGCGCCGGATCGCGCTCGCGCTCGCCGGGGAGCACGGCCTGGTCGCCGGCCTCGACGGGGACGTCGTGGGCATCGCCGGCCGGGCGCCGGTGCCGATCGCCGGGCTCACGGTCGGCGTCGGCGGCGCGTCCGGGCTCGACACGCTGCCCGGCGCCTTCGCGCACGCCGGCCGCGCCCTGCAGACCGCGCTGGCCTTCGACCGGGAGGGGGTCTTCTCGCTGTCGGACCTGTCCATCCTGCCCGCCGTCCTCGTCGACCAGGCGCTCGGCGACGCGTTCGTCGCCCGGTACCTGGCGCCGCTCGAGGCGCTCGGGCGCCACGGCACGGACCTCGAGGCCACGCTGCGCGCGTGGCTCGCCCACGGCATGCACACCGAGGACACCGCCCGCGCGCTCTTCGTGCACCCGAACACGCTGCGCCATCGCCTGCGGCGCTTCGAGGCGGTCACCGACGCCGACCTGCGGCGGTCGTCGGATGTCATGGAGCTGTCCTGGGCGCTGGAGCGACGCCGGCTCGAGGGCCGCGCGTGACCCTTCGATAGCGTCCGGCGCTCACTGTGACGAGGAGGGGTTGAAACGTGCGGATCTGCGTGATGATCGAAGGCCAGGAGGGCGTCGCCTGGGCCGACTGGATCGCGCTGGCCCAGGCCTGCGAGCGGCTCGGCTTCGAGACGCTGTTCCGCTCCGACCACTACCTGTCGGTCGAGGGCCACACCGAGCGCGGTTCCCTCGACGCGTGGGGGACGATCTCGGGGCTGAGCGCCGTCACCGAGACGCTGCGCTTCGGCACGCTCGTCTCGCCGGCCACCTTCCGCCATCCCTCCGTCCTGGCGAAGGCGGTCGTCACCGCCGACCACATCTCCGGCGGCCGCGCCGAGCTGGGGATCGGCACCGGCTGGCTGGAGGCCGAGCACACGGCGTACGGCTTCCCGTTCCCGCCGATGGGCGAGCGCATGGCGCGATTCGGCGAGCAGCTCGAGATCATCCGGCGGCAGTGGGGCGACGAGCCGTTCTCGTTCGAAGGCGAGCACTACCGCATCGACGACCTCGACGCCCGTCCGAAGCCGGTGCAGCGCCCGAGCCCGCCGCTCATCGTCGGCGGCTCGATGGGCCCGCGCTCCGTCGCGCTCGCCGCCCGCTGGGCCGACGAGTACAACACGCTCTACGTCACGCCCGACGAGGCGCGCGAGCGCCGCGGCCGGCTCGACGACGCCTGCCGCGCCGCCGACCGCGATCCCGAGACGCTCGGCTTCTCGCTCATGAACGGCTTCGTGATCGGCGCTGACCGCGACGACCTGCGCGCGCGCGGTCACCGCCTGGCGGAGTGGCGCGGCCACGAGGACCAGGCCACCAGCGACATCGACGCCTACCTCGACGCGGTGGCCAAGCCGTGGATCGTCGGGACGCCGGAGGAGTTCGTCGCGCGGCTGCGCGAGTACGAGGCCGCGGGCGTCGAGCGCGTGATGCTGCAGCACCATCTCTTCCGCGACTTCGAGGCGCTCGAGCTCATCGGTCGCGAGGTGATCCCGGCGCTGGCGGGCTGACCGCGTGCGTCGCCGCGTCCGCGGGCACCCTGCACGCATGCCGCCTTCGACGCCCGCCCGCCGGCCCGCGATCGCGAGGCGGGCCCTCGCCGCCATCGCCGCCGCCACGGTGACCGCCACCGCCGCCGCCGCGCCCGCCGCCGCCGACCCGCCGGGCGCGCAGACGGTCCTCATCTCCCGCACGCCCACGGGCGCGCCCGCGAACGCCCCGTCGCGCAACGCGGTGATCTCCCAGGACAAGCGCTTCGGGCGCGTCGTCGCCTTCGAGTCCGACGCCACCGACATCGCGCCCGGCGCGCAGCCCGGCGTCACGAACGTCTACGTCGCCACGCGCGCGCAGCCCTACGGCGACAACGGCACGCCGTGGGGCTTCGGGCAGGCCGGGATCGTCTCACGGGGCCTGAACGGCGCCCCGGCCAACGGCCCGTCGACCGCGCCGGCGATCGACGGCTCGTCGCGCACCGCGCCCTCGTGCGTCGCGTTCCTCTCGGCCGCCTCCAACCTCGTCCCGGGCGACACGAACGGCGTGGCCGACGCGTTCGTCGCGGACCTCGCGACCGGGCGGATCGCGCGCGTCTCGGTCAGCTCCTCGGGCGCGCAGGCCGACGGGCCGACGACGCAGGTCGCCGTCGACGGGCGCTGCACGCGCGTGGCCTTCACGTCGGCCGCGACGAACCTGGCGCTCACGCGCACCACGCGGCCGTCGTGGAAGAGCGCGCGCACGACGCGCGGGCCGGCCGGCGCGCGCCAGGTCTACGTCCGCGCCATCGGCGGCGCGAACGCCCAGGACCGCGCGCTGCGCGGCCTCACGTTCCTCGCCTCGGCGACCCGCGGCAAGGCGGGGGCGGGCGACAGCTTCGATCCCGCGTTCAGCATGCGCGGGCGCGCGCTGGCCTTCACGTCGCTGGCGCCGAACCTCGGCGGCGGCCCGCCCCGCGGGGTCTCGCAGATCTACCTGCGCGGTCTGGACCGGCGCGTCGGGCGCCGCGTGAAGGGCCATCGCGTGCAGGACCTCGGCCTCTCGACGCGGCTCGTCTCCGCCGCCGCCGACGGCCGCGCGGGCGACGGCCCGTCCGGTGCGCCCGCGATCAACGCCGCCGGCGATATGGTCGTCTACGCCACGCGCGCCACGAACCTCGCGTCCGGCGCGCCCGCCGCCCAGATCGTCCGGACGAAGCTCGCCGGCACCGCCCGCGAGCACACCGTGGTGACGCGGCGCGGCGGTGCGCTGGGCGACCGGCCGAGCCGCGACCCCACGATCACGGACGGCGGCGAGTGGACGTTCTACGCGACGGACGCGCGCACGCTGCGCCCGCCGGGCGACGCCAACCCGGCCTCCGAGGTGCTGCTCGACGCCTTCCCGTGGGTGATCAGCGCCGGGCCCGACGACCGGCCGCTGCCGACCGGCGGCGAGCGGCCGGACACGAGCCCGCACGGCAACTACGTCGTCTTCGACTCAGGCGGCGTCGTGCT
>JAXDHC010000065.1:0-5099 GCA_034664705.1 Solirubrobacteraceae bacterium | reverse complement strand
CGGACGACATGTCCCGCTCCTGAAGCGCGAACCCGTAGATGCAGGAGTCCTGGACGGCGTACGCGTGGACGGTCATCTCCAACGAGAAGCCGGCCGCGCGTAGACAGCCGAGCATCGCGTCGTGGAGGCGGAGGTTCGCCGGCCCGTGGCTCGTGCGCCCCTCCATCACGCCGATCGCCCAGCGGTGCCGCCCGGGGCCTCGCGAGTCGAGATCGCCCGCTTGCGCATGGCCGCCTTCCAGTCGCCGCCGGTCGAAGGCGGCTCGATCTCCCCGAAGACGCGGTCGACCATCCCGTCGAGGAGGTCGTCCTTGCTCGCGACGCGGTTGTAGAGGGACATCGCCTCGACGCCGAGCTCCTTCGCGAGCTTGCGCATCGTCAGCGATTCGAACCCGCCCCGATCGGCCAGCGCGATCGCGGCGCTGAGCACCCGCCCACAGCCCCAGAACCAGTCGCTTGTGAGCGAGGACCAGATCATCGCCGCAGCGAGCTCGATCCCGCCGAGGCACTCGAGCGGCGCGGCTGTGCGTCTGGTCAGGCGGTCCGGGCGGGGGATCGATGCAAGGACGGCACCCCGGCCTGAGGAACTCAGCGCTCCCTGACATTCCACGACCGCGCGCCGGAACGGCCGCGGCTACGCCTCGCCGGGTGCCGCTTGGGCGATGCTCTCCCGATCGCCGATGTCCGGCTCGACGTAGATCCGCGCGGTGGCGACGCCGGCGATGGCGCGGACGCGCTCCTCGCAGGCGTTGATCGCAGCGACGAGCTGTTTGCTCGTCAGCCGCGGATCGAACTCGACCTTGGCGGCGACGAGGAGCTCTTCGGGTCCCGTGTGCTGGGTGAGGATGTGGATCACTCGGCGGACGCCGGGGGCACGCTCGAACTCGGCTTCGATCTTGCGCTGAAGGTCCGGCGACGCCGACTCCCCGATGAGGAGGCTGCGCATCTCGATGGCCAGGACGACCGCGATGCAGATGAGCAGCGCGCCGATGCCCAGCGTCCCGATGCCGTCGAAGATCGGGTTGCCCGTGAGCAGCGTCAGCAGGACGCCGGCGAGGGCGAACACGAGCCCGAGCAGCGCGCCGGAGTCCTCGAGGAGCAGGACCGGAAGCACCGGGCTGCGCGACTCGCGGATGTATCGGGTCCAGCTGCGCGTGCCGCGGTGCGGCCTGGCGTGGCGGACGGCGGTGCGCAGGGCGAGCGCCTCGAACACCAGGGCGAGCGCCAGGATGGCGATCGCCACCGCCGGCGAGTCGATGTCGTGCGGGTCGGCGACCTTGTGGTAGCCCTCGTAGGCGGAGAAGAGTCCGCCGAGGGCGAACAGCACCACCGCGACGACGAACGCCCAGAAGTAGCGCACGCGGCCGTACCCGAACTGGTGCACCTCGGTCGGCGCGCGGGCGGCCTGACGACCGCCGAGGAAGAGCAGGCCCTGGTTCGTCGAGTCGGCGACGGAGTGGATGGACTCGGCCAGCAGCGACGAGGAGCCCGTGATGAGAAAGCCGATGAACTTGGTCACGGCGATGCCGATGTTCGCGAGGAACGCCGCGAGGATCGCTCCGCCGCTTTCGTGGCCGTCGCCCGCTGCTGTCATGAGGCCAGCGGAGTACCCGTGCGGTCATGCGCCTACGCGCACGCGGACCCGCGGGCGGGCGTTGTTCACGTACCCCTTGGGGTTCCACAGCGCCGCCTCGTCCTCCGGTTGGGTGGCGGCCGAGGAGTCCCAGGCACGGACGAGGATCTCGTGCTCTCCGGGCGCGAGGTCGACCGTGATGCGCCAGTGCCGCCAGGCCCACCGGCCGAGGTCCTCGAGCAGTTCCGCCTGCGACCAGCTCGCGCCTCCGTCGAGCGAGACGTCGACGCGCGCGACGTGCCGCTCACCGCCCGCGAACCCGTAGCCGCGCACCTCGACCGGGCCGGCCGCGACCGTCTCGCCGTCGCCCGGAGACAGCACGTCGGCGTTGAGCGCGACCAGGCCGAGCGGCATCCCCGCTCCGGGGCCGGGGGTCCCGTCCTCCGGCAGCAGTCGATAGACGACATGCTGGAAGTAGCCCTTCCACGGCCGCGCGCGGACCTCGATCCGCTCCAGCCACTTGACGCTGCGCGCGCCGATGTAGCCCGGCACGACCAGGCGCAGCGGCGCGCCATGGACCGGCGGGAGCGGCTCGCCGTTCATCGCCCAGGCGAGCAGGACCTCGGGGCGGCACGCCTTGTCGAGCGGAATCGAGCCACCGAAGCACTGCACCGGCTCCGCCTCCGGGCAGAGGTCGGCGCCCTCGAAGCCGACGTGCGCGGCGTCGTGCCGGGGACCGGCGAGTGCGAGCACGTCGGCGAGCGCGACGCCGCTCCACGTCGCGGTGCCGGTGGCGCCCGGACCCCACGGCGCCTCGCCCGGGATGTCGCGGACGGCGATCAGGCCCGCGCGGCGGTTGCCGGCGCACTGCAGCGTCGCGGTCACCTCGCGCTCCCGGAACGCCTCGCGCAAGGTCGTGAGGGAGAGGTCCAGCTCCCGCTCGACGACCCCCTGGACGTGCAGCCGCCACGCAGCAGGGTCGATCTCCGGCACCGCGCCGTGCCCCCGCACGTAGAACGCGTCCGTCGCGGTCAGCCGACCCTCGGCCAGGGCGCCGCGCCCCGTCTCGGCATTGAACGGCTCCTCCGAGTGCACGATCAGGTCCGCGCGCTTTCCGTACCGACCCACGCGTCAAGCGTATGGGAGGTGGGCTTCCCGCCGACGCCCCTGCTCGCCGGCCGACCGCGAGCGCGCCGACCGCTTCCGGGACGCCCCGATGCGCGCGGCGGCTACGGTCGGGCGGGCCGGTAGCGCAGGCCGTCGAGGGCGACGGCGAGCACGCGCTGGACGTCGGCCGGGTCGTCGGCCGGGATCTTCGCGATGCCGCCGACCATGCGGACGACCTCGTCGATCGTGACGTCCGGACGCACGACGCCCGCCTCCTGCGCGCGGCGCAACAGCGGCTCGCCGGCGGCGTGGAGCATGGCGCGACAGCCGGCGAAGACCGCGGCGTCGCGCTCGGCGACGGCGAAGAGCTCGTCGGCGAGCGCCTGCTTGGTGGCGACGTAGCCGACGAAGCGCTGCAGCCAGCTCGTCAGCGCGTCCCATGGATCGCGCTGCGCGTCCTCGCCGGCGCTGCGCGACAGCGCCTCGACCTCGTCGACGTAGACCGCCTCCACGAGGTCGGCCCGCGTCGGGAAGTTGCGGTACAGCGTGCCGATGCCGACGCCGGCGCGGCGGGCGATGTCCTCGAGCGACGCCGAGCGGTCGGCCTCGGTGAACGCCTGGCGCGCGGCGGCCAGCAGCTTCTCGTAGTTGCGCAGGGCATCGGCCCGCTTGGGGCGCTTGGAGAGCTGGAGGGGTTCGGTCTGCGGAGTGCTCATCGGCGAAAGGACTTGACAAAACGGAGTGTGCCTCCGCTATAGTACCGACACGAACCGGAGGCACCCTCCGAAACAGGTGGAGGCTTCCTCCGGTTCAGTGTACTCCTCGGTCCCACGAAAGGCCCGCTTTGTCTCGCGCCCCGTTCCCGGGGCGGGCACGCCGCGCGCTGCCCGCATCCGACGCCTTCGCACGCCCGCATCCGACGCTCGTCCTCGGAGTCATCCTCGCCACGTACCTCATGATCGTCCTCGACGCCTCCGTGGTGATCACGGCGCTGCCGAGCATCGGGGAGCGGCTGGGCTTCTCGGCGGCCGGCCTGTCGTGGGTGCAGAGCGCCTACGCGCTCACCTTCGGCGGCCTCCTCCTGCTCGGCGCCCGTATGGGCGACATCCTCGGGCGCCGCCGGACGTTCATCGCCGGTATCGCGCTGTTCACCGTCGCATCCTTCCTCGGCGGGCTCGCCCAGACCCCGGCCTGGCTCCTGGCTGCCCGCGCGCTGCAGGGTGTCGGGGCCGCGATCGCCGCTCCGTCGACCCTGGCCCTGCTGACCACGAGCTTCCGCGAAGGGCCCGAGCGCACCCGCGCGCTCGCGGCGTACAGCGCGGTCGCGGGCGGCGGCGGCAGCGTCGGCCTCGTCCTCGGCGGGATGCTGACCGACTGGGTGTCCTGGCGCTGGGGCCTCTGGGTCAACGTCCCCGTCGGCGTCGCGCTCGTCTGGCTCGCGCCGCGCGTGCTGCCCGAGACCGAGCGGCGCCCCGGCGGCTTCGACCTGCCCGGCGCCGCCGCGTCGACCGCGGGCATGACCGCGCTCGTCTACGGATTCGTCAGCGCCGCGGAAGCGGGGTGGGGCGACCCGCTGACCGTCGCGTCGTTCGCCGCCGCGGCGGTCCTGCTCGCGGCCTTCGTCGCCGTCGAGCGGCGCGCCGCCCAGCCGGTCACGCCCCTGCGGCTGTTCGCCAGCCGGCAGCGGGTCGCGGCGTACGTCGCCCGCATGCTGCTGGTCGGCGGGATGTTCTCGATGTTCTTCTTCCTCAGCCAGTACCTGCAGGGCGTGCGCGGCTTCAGCCCGCTGCAGGCCGGGATCGCGTTCCTCCCGATGACCGCCGTCATGTTCTCGATGGTCCGGTTCGTGCCGCGGCTGTCGGCCCGCTGGGGCGACGCGCGGTTGCTCGTGACGGGCGTGTCGGTCGCCCTCGCCGGCATGGCCTGGCTGAGCCGGCTCGGCGAGACGACGCCGTTCCTCCCGGACATCGCGCTTCCGCTCGTGCTGCTCGGGCTCGGCATGGGGGCGGCGCTCGCGCCGCTGACCGCCGCGGGCATCGCGGGCGTCGACCCCGCCGACGCCGGCGCGGCCTCGGGCGTCGTGAACGCCGCCCAGCAGCTCGGCGTGTCGCTGGGCATCAGCGTCCTCGTCACGGTGGTCGCCGCGTCGGGCGGCGCGACCGCCGGCGCCCAACCGGCGACCGGCCTGGCGCTCGACGGCGCCGCCCGCGCGGCGCTCTCCCACGGCGTCGCCACCGCGCTGACCGGCTCCGTCGTCCTCCTCGCCCTATCCCTGGCGGTCATCGCGGCCGCCGTCCGCCGGCCCCGGCCGGCCACCCCCACCCGCGTCCTGGAGGTCGCCCGATGAGCACCACGACCAACCGCATCGCCGCCGGCGTGACCGCGGCCTACCTGCTCGACCTCACGCGTCGCTCGGCCCC